>JAYUHW010000001.1:0-3798 GCA_043766615.1 Fibrobacteria bacterium
GCGCCGTTAAGCCTGTTACTTGTAGGAATTGGACTCGAATCAGTCGTCCAGCTTTTGGCGCGCTATCGTGAAGAACGCCGGAAGAATTTCAGTGCGGATGTTGCTTTCGAAACCATTATCCTGGAAACGGGGCCCGCGATAACTACGGGGGTGCTGGTTTGCGCCTCGGCTTTTTTAACCTTGATGATAACGGACTTCAAAGGATTCGCACAATTTGGGTGGATGGCGGGCATCGGCCTGCTATGCACATTGGTGGCCGTACTTGTAGTTTTTCCATGCATTCTTATTCTGGTCGAACCTTATGGATTGCTGCCAGTTTTGGGGAGTCGCATGTACAACTTCAATTTGTTCCGCAGCCGAAAGTATGGGCACTGGCGATGGCATATAGTGGCTGTACTGTTGATGACATTGATTTCCCTACACCGCGGAATTCAGGTAGGGTTCCAATTCAACTTCGACAAATTGACCTTTCCCAATAGCAATCTGAAAGCGGATAGTTTAATCCAGGCCGCCGGCGAAGCCATTGTTCCACCGGCAGTGGTATTGACAAAAAATTATGAAGAAGCCCAACAGGTAGCGGACGCGGTACGAGCCCATATGCGCGCGGATACCTTAACACCAACTATCCAGTCCGTAATGACCATGACCGATTTGCTTCCCGCCGACCAAGATGAAAAACTTATCATCATCAATAAAATCCGACACGCGGTCACCCCGGCCTTAGTGGACAATGCCCCTGAACCATTGCGGACAAATCTGGAAAAGCTGCGCAATTCTTGGGAAAAGCGAAAACTGACTCCACTGGACTTGCCCGAAACCTACAAAAAGAAATTTCTCGGGCGCGATTCCCTTTCCGGTCAGTTCACCTTTATCTTCCCTTCGGTGAATCTCCGTTCCGGATGGAATAATATTGCTTTTGCCGAGGATGTCCGAAATATCAAAACGGCTAGCGGCCAAGAATACCGGGCCTCGGGGCTTCCTGTCGTTCAGGCCGATTTACTAGGCCTAATTATTCCCGATAGCCAACGAGCCTTAATCCTGGCCATTCTTACCATTTCGCTTTTGGTTTTCATGCACGTGAAATCATTCAGGGGTACGGCCGTTTTAGTGCTTCCGCTGCTTTTCAGTTTGCTTTGGACATTGGGTTTGCTCAAAATATTTGGAATCAAATTAAGCTGGTACAATCTGGTGGCTTTCCCAGCCATGCTGGCCTTTGGAATCAATAATGGGGTGCATCTGTACCATCGCTATCAAGAAGAGGGTCGGGGCTCACTTCGCTTTGTCTTGCGACGCACCGGTGAGACCACGGCAGTAGCCACTCTGGTAGGGATGGCGGGATTTTTGGCATTGGCTTTTTCTCAGCACCGCGGTTTGGCGTCACTGGGACAGACGGCCTTAATTGGACTGGGGATGAGTCTATTGGCTCCGCTTTTATTTATGCCGATGATTATTGGGTATCTGGAAGAACGCACGAAAATCTAAAAGCAAAAAAAAGCTCCGCATTACTGCGGAGCCGAAAAAAAGCTACACGGTGGATTTTAAAATCACCGGCAACCTTAGATATACCGATTGGCCAGATTTTCCAGATTTTCTTGACGACCGGAACGGGGCTTAGGATCGAGACCCTTGGCCAAAGCCAAGTCGGACAATTCAGCCAAAGTCAGCTTACCCTGCAGGATTTGCGTTCCCATGCTTTCCTTCCAACCCGCATAGCGTTGTTCCACGCGGTTTCCCAATGCCTTGTCGTTGATCATCTTTTCGGCGATGAGCAGGCCACGGGCCAAAACGTCCATTCCACCGATATGTGCGTGGAATAGGTCTTCAATATCCACACTCTGTCGGCGCAATTTTGCGTCGAAATTCATGCCACCGGAGGTAAAGCCGCCGCCCTGCATGAGTGTGAACAGTACCTGTGCGGTTTCCAAAGGATCATTCGGGAATTGATCGGTATCCCAGCCCAGTAAAACATCACCGCGATTAATATCTAAGCTGCCGAAAAGTCCATTGGCCAAGGCATAGGCCACTTCATGCTGGAAGCTATGACCTGCAAGGGTGGCATGGTTGTTTTCGATATTGACCTTGAATTCTTTTTCCAAGCCATAGCGTTGGAGGAAAGCGTATACAGTAGCTGTATCGAAATCGTATTGATGCTTGGTGGGTTCCTTGGGCTTGGGCTCGATCAGCAACAAACCTTTGAAACCAATTTTATGTTTATGCTCCGCGACCATGGAGAGGAAGCGGCCCAATTGTTCCGATTCCCGGCGCATATCGGTGTTGAGCAAGGTTTCATAACCTTCGCGGCCGCCCCAAAGGACATAGTTCTCGCCTTTTAATTGCAAGGTGACGTCCATCATTTTTCGAACCTGGGAGGCTGCGTACGCAAACACTTCCGGATCCGGATTGGTGGCCGCTCCGCTCATATAGCGGGGATGGCTGAATAGATTGGCAGTTCCCCACAGCAACTTGGTGCCGGTTCTGGCCATTTCCTTTTCTGCGCCTGCCACCAAACGGTCCAGCATATCATGGCTGGCCTTCAGTGTCGATTGTTCAGGAGACATATCGCGATCGTGGAAAGTGTAAAAGGGCGCACCCAACTTTTCAAAGAAAGCGAATGCGGCCTGCTGTTTGGCCAAAGCCGCTTCCAAAGGATCGGAGATTTGATGCCATGAACGCGCAAAAGTTCCCGCACCGAACACATCCGAGCCGTCACCGGCAAAGGTATGCCAGTAGCAAACAGCGCAACGCAATTGATCTTCCATGCGCTTGCCCAATACCATGCGATTGGGCTCGTAATACCTAAAGGCTAGCGGATTCTCAGAGTCCGGTCCTTCAAAGCGAATTTTTGGGATGCGTTCAAAATTAGTATCAGCCATTAAAAAATCCTTTCCTTCAAATCTGAGCCGCGAAATGCGGCTTCAGGTCTCGATATAAACTACGATAGATGGCGATCTTCCGGGAATATATCTCCGCCCAGTCCGCGTTGGGTTCGACCACATGGTCAATAGCAGGTGCGGTACATACCGCTTCCGGTGACTCGCCGGTAATGGCCAATCGGCCTAGACGCGCAGCTCCAAAAGCCGGTCCTAATTCACCGCCCTTACGGTAAAGGAGAGGCCTTCCTAAAGTTGACGCCAGAATTTCACCCCAGAGTCCACTCCGGGCTCCGCCACCAATCACACTCACTTCCTTAATGTTGGCACGCGCATCGCTCAGCGCATGCTGCCCATCTCTAAAGGCAAAGGCAACACCTTCCAACACAGCTCTTCCCAGCGCTCCGCGCGTGGTGGCATGCGTCATACCGAAAAAGACGCCCTTAGCCATGGGATTGTTATGTGGCGTCCGTTCACCCGAAAGATACGGTAGGAAAATTGGAATCGAATCACCGGGTTGGCACGCCTCGGCTTCGGCCAGCAGTGAAACTTCATCTGCAGCTCCGGTGACTTGCACGGCCCAGCTGAGGCAACTGGCTGCGCTCAGAATCACGGACATTTGATGCCAGACCCCAGGTAGGCAATGGCAGAACGTGTGAACGGCTCCTTCTGGATTGGCGGAATATTCCGAAGCGGATACGAAATAGACTCCGGACGTGCCTAGAGAAAGAAACGCTTCACCGGGTCGAACCACGCCCATGCCGGCCGCACCCGCCGCATTGTCGCCTGCGCCGCCGGCTACTTTAACGGAAGGGGAAAGTCCCCAGGCAGCTGCCACATCTTTGCGCAAGGTTCCGGTCGCTTGTGAACCCTCGTATAATTTCGGCATCGTCGATAATTTAAGTCCCGTGCCGCTGAGCATTTCTTC
>JAYUHW010000002.1:0-5397 GCA_043766615.1 Fibrobacteria bacterium
CCAGATGGTCGATACCATAGTGGGGAAACCTTCCACAGAGCTTTGGAATTGGTATACGTCCACGGATACTTTATCAGGATTTCCAAATGGACCAACCGCTAGAAAGATTGCCTATAACGTATTTCCCGATTCAATAACTTTTCCCTGGACCGGGCCGTCGCTTACCGGCAAAGTTTTTTTCAAATCCGCCCTCTTTCCCAGGCAGATGGCGCCTTCTACAAATTCAAAACCAATCCTTTCTAATTTGACAATCCTAGCCAACCCCACCCTCAGATTTTTTCAACCCGCTGCCGGCCCCGTGCACTTTGGTCCATTTCAGGTGGACAGTATTTCTGTGGCCGTGAAACCCAGTAGCGGAGATCCTGTCCTGTTGGCAAGCGACTCTTCTACCGGTGTGTACAAGCCTCAACCACAGCACGTCTCGACAACTAATGATCCGGTTAGCATGTTCACGAATACTCTAGCTTCCGCTCGCTATTTTTTCCTTAGTTTTTTGGGCAATACTGCGAGAGGAACAAACATCGTACCGACCTCAAAACTTGGAAAGGACGACTCCCTTGTTTTTGAAAAGGTGGATTCCGCAGGGTATACAAATTTTTATGCGGATCCTAGTTGCATCTTGTGTACTAACAATCTTCGCTACCTTAAACGCAGCTTCCATTTTCTAACCACCGCAACTCTTAAGGATTCCATGACTTTCGGCCTGAAGGACAGCATTCCTCCATTCCGCTCAGATAGCCTCTTTTGGATGTTAGATGCACCCGGTCGCCTGGTAAACGCCCGGAAAACCTCTGGAATAAATCGGAAAGTCTATGCTAAAGTTTTGGCAGAAAGCTCTTTCACTGCATTTTTGGTAGAAAGGCTCTCGGTTCCAAAAGGCGGCGTGACCTTTAATGTACCTGATGGTACTGTGCGTGCAGAGGCCGATTTTGGCTACCAGATCACCTTGGACAGTCTTGCTGTCATTGATAAAATCCATTATGGCCAAAGCACACATGCCTATGGTTATTCCGCGCAAGGACGACTTCCGGGAGATTCGCTGACTTTACGTTTAAAATGGAAACCGGATCAGGAAGCATTCCGGGATTCCCTTGGAAAGGTTAAACCACTTTCTCTGGTACCCGATACAGCCGGTATGGTCAAGATCGCCTTAAAGCCCAGTGACACGGGCAAAACCTATTTTCTGGCTGTGAAGTACAATATCTTGGCGGATAGTCTTTATAATGGCGCGATTGAGGGTGGGGTAGTTTTGGCGAATTTCAAATCGTCCACCGCAGCGAAATCGAAATTCGTGGAACTTTCTTCCACGGTTCTAAACAATGCTTGGTTGTATCATGATTCCGCCTTTAAGAGCACTCTTTTCCTGTCCGGAAAAGAATTTAAAACCAATGGTGCGAATCCGGTACAACACTGGGATATGACCTTTACCGTAAACGGTGCAACCCATCGCGACTCGGTAGAGGCTTGGTGGTCAGATGGTAAGGTCTGGACTCAAATTATTTCACCAAAACCAGTTTTTCTAACTGGTTCCAGCAATGATTTTCAGGTAAAGAACATCCCTGATAGTGCGCGTTATATCGTTGCCGTGGAACGTCTACCACCACCCGAAACCTACGTCAGCGACACAGTTTCCTGGGCCAATAATATTTTCCATGTTACAGTAACCTACAAAGAAGATTCACTAAACAAGTCCATCGATCAATACTGCGTGGAATTGAAGTCCATCGATCATAACGGCCAAACGGTTGTTCCTGCCTGTGATCCAAAGCCTATTGGGACACCCGCAGATATTAAGCTGAACGCGAATACAGCCTATATATACCAGATACAATATTTTTCCAAAGGAGTGCAATACGGTAACCCTTCGTACCAGACTTTGAAAGGGCCTTCCTGGGATCGCAGCATTGTTCTTCCAACTGCCCTTAGTCTCAAGCCGAAGAATTTCTGGCATTTGGTCGGATTTCCATTTGCGGGCACACTGGCCAAGTCAATCGTAAAGGACGAAACGATACAACTTGCCAAAGGTATCCTGGATACCATTGTGGTCATGCATATCGAGAATGCGAATGGAAAACAAAAAGTCGATACCTTGAAGGGATGGAGTGCAGCGGGATTTAATTCTGGAGATGCCTTTCTGATTGGCGGGACCCGATCCTTTAACTTGAAAATGGATCCTGAGTCCAATTTCCTTCCGCTAGGGGTTGTAAGAATGCCATTGGATTCTGGTTGGCATTTCCTGACAAATCCTTTTCCAACCACATTAGCCACGAATAAAATCAGATCTGTGAAATGGGGCGCAGCACGGTTCTGGGAACTGGTCCCGCCTACCGATAGTTCGCAGCTGTATAGATGGGATTTCACGGGGTCACTCAAGGCTTTTTCCGGGTATGCGTATCACACTCGCACCAGCGACACATTAATTTTTGATCTTTTCGCGGATAGTGTGCCTACTAATCCTTTGCCTAAAACTTCAAGTTGGCCAACGCTGATAAAAGTGGCGGTACTCATGCCAACGACTTCCTCGCAAATGTATTTGACAACACAATCCTCAGAGCAGAGCATTCCCTATTTTCCCGCGCCTGGTGCAGGCGTTGAATTGCGGCTAGGTGGTGGACAAGGCTTCTTGCTGAAAGCCATTCCCAATTTGCAAGCGATGGATGAGCCTCTCACCATTCGCGCAATGCAGGATGGCCATGCAGCGTTTTCAGTGGGACTTTCTCCGGAATTACTTTCCGCCGCAAATGTCCGAATCCGTCTGATTGATTTAGGTACTGGGAAAGTCTATGTAGAATCGGAGCTTGCAGATTTGCCTTTATTCAAAGGCAGTCATAATTATCGCCTCCTAATGGGTACCGCAGCTTTTGTGGAGGAAAGGATTACTGGATTTTTAAACGAGATGCCCCAATCCATCGGATTGTCCCAAAATTATCCGAATCCTACGCGAGGCGTTACGCGTTTTCTCTTTGCGTGGCCGGCCATACAATCGCAGGAGCGACATGCCGTCTTACAAATTTTGGATACGCGCGGCCGTGAGTTGCGCAAAGTACCCTTAGAGCACATCCAAGTAGGTAGGCAGGAATTGACCTTGGACTTTAAAAATTGGAAACCGGGTATTTATTTGTACCGTCTGACAGTCTTTGGAGATGGGCAAATAACGCGTTTGCAAAAGAGGATGTTGATCGCACCATGAAAAAAAAGACTGGATTTTTCTACTTCGCAACATGGACTCTATTGGCTTTTATAGGCACTCTTGGAACCGTGCATGCAGCGAAGTGCTTGGAGAACAAAGACTTTTACCAGAATCTGCCTGCTGTAATCGGCAAAGAGGATCAGGTGGGAAAAGTCCCATTTGTTCTCAAATGCGACACTACTTTTGTTCGCAGGGGCGTGACCACCGTAGTCTATCCGGGGACCATGTTATACTTTGCAAATCCTACTCTGAATAGCGTCATTAAAGTGGAAGGCACCCTACTGATTAAGGGTACCAAAAATTCCTATGTCTCACTGAGTGGCTCTTTGGACAGCACACGCAACGGCATTGAAGCCGGCAATCGCAAATGGGGCGGAATTGAAGTGGCAGAAGGTGGAAGGCTTGAAATAAATTGTGCCGGTTTTATGCAGGCTCCGACGCCGATTACCGCTTTTTCCAGTCAAGTCTTGATCGTGAATTCATGGTTCAAAGGAAGCACTGGCATTGTCCTTGCGGATGGTAGCCTCTATCGCATGGAATCAAAATGGCATGCGGTAAACAATTTGGATTTATCCAAAGGGATTACGGATCAAACGGAGGGTACAAGACCCGCCGATGCCATTTCTCAAAAGGAAAAATCAGACTTACTGAAGACAAAAGCTACCGGTTTTTGGACCTGGAAAAAAATTGCGGGAAGTGCGGCCGCTGTGGCGGTTTTGGGGGTAGGGGCTGGAGTGCTTTTGACACCCGATCCGGCCAAAACAACTACTGGCCCAACTGATAAAACTGATAATAAACCAAAGAGCACATTACCTGAGTTTGGCTGGGGCTTACCAAAACTTGATTAAATCGGGATTAAATTACTCGGCCAATTCTAAAACCGAATTATGGCTTTACTCTTTTATTTTCAGTTCCCAGATTCCAAACGTTTCAACTCGTCCCGCAAGCGCGCCGCTTCTTCATAACGTTCTTCAGCCAAGGCCCGGGAAAGATCGCTTTTCAGCTTTTCAATCGGATTGATCGGGGCGGGTTGTAGCACGCCTTCCGGGTTTTCACTTTTTTCTTCTTCACCGCTTTCACTCTGTCCCTCTTTGACCAGAATGGCCGCGGCCTCGTACACTTCCTTATGCACGTAGATCGGCGCCTTGTAACGAATGGCTAATGCAATGGCATCGGATGGCCGGGCGTCGATGTCCATTTCCTCAAAACCCTCTTTACGAAAGTGGATGCGGCCGTGGAAAGTATTGTCGATTAGGCTGGTTACCTGCACCTTCGTAATCTCACAGTCCAGCATGCCCAACATGTTTTTCAAAAGGTCGTGGGTCAAGGGCCTCGGTGGAATTTGATCGTTGTACGCTACGGCGATAGACTGGGCTTCATTGGCTCCGATGAAAATGGGCAGGACCCTTACATCGTGGTTGGGTTTCAAAAAGACGATAAAACCAAGATTGCTGACCGAGACATTCTCTATCCGAACAGGTATAAAGTCCTCGTCATGCTGTTCAAAATCAGCCTCGGGTTCTTCTTCTTCCATTCCACATTCCTGTTTTTAGATAATCGGAGCCGGGTTTATTTTCCCATCCTTAGACATTGAATAGGAAGTGCATTATGTCACCGTCCTTCACAATATATTCTTTGCCTTCCTTACGCACTAAGCCCTTTTCTTTAGCCGCCTGCCAGGTGCCGAACTTGATAAAGTCTGGATAGGCCAACGTCTCGGCGCTGATGAATCCGCGCTCGAAGTCGCTGTGAATGACACCTGCTGCGTTGGGGGCCGTCCAACCCTTGTGTATGGTCCAGGCCCGTACTTCCTGTTCGCCTGCGGTGAAATAAGTTTGAAGTCCCAACATGGCAAAGCCTTTGCTGATAACCATGCTCAGGCCCGATTCTTTTAAACCCATCTCCGCCAAAAATGCCGCTTTTTCTTCTTCGCCGAGTTCGGCGATTTCACTTTCAATCTTGCCGCTAAAAACCAGCACATCGCTGCCTTGGGTTTTTGCATAGGCTTGCATGGCGGTTAAGTGGGCATTGCCGGTATGAATTTCCTCTTCCCGAACATTGGCGCAATAAAACTGTGGCTTGATGGTTAGCAGCCCCAGGTCTTTAACCAGTAGGGATTCTTCCGGGGTCAAACCTGCGGTACGAGCCGGCTCACCTGCATCCAAAACGGCCTTGAGCTTTTCCAAAATATCCACGCGGACTTTGGC
>JAYUHW010000003.1:0-2736 GCA_043766615.1 Fibrobacteria bacterium
TTTTTCCAATCTCCCAATACACAAATGCCAGTGGATATTCTGGAAATAACTAAACCCTGAACCATTCTATGCAGACGTAACATGGGGCAACCAAAGGTTCATTTTAAAAAACGATGTTCACTAAGAGTTATATGACGCAGCATACGAGTCAAATTGCGATGGATTACGGCAGTAAACCTTGACCCAATGAATTGATTTGTTGGCCTTCCAAACCAGGCTGTAACCAGCGCAAAACCCCATCCCGAAATTCCAGCCCTTGATTAGCACGGGGCTTTTCCCGGATGGTGACCTGATTCAAACCCGTTGTGTATAGGGTTTTGTAAAGCGGATCCTCTGGGTAAAGCTTGATCTCGATGTTTCGGTATTGCACGGATGCACCTTCCGATTGCCACCCGAGCAGTCCATCCTTCAGCAGCTTTTCGACCTGGTTGGCATTGGTGCGGGAGGCTACTCGTGGGTTCCGATATTTGATTTGTACTTCACCCATGACGCTGTGGGAAATGCTATCGGAACCATGCACATCCGCCTCGAAGGAAACCCAGTCGTGCAGCCTTGGTTCGACCGGTTGCGGTTGGCCATAACCGTGAATGCCTGTAATCAAACGCGAATTATCGTCAGCGCCGCCGTAATTGATTTCCGGGGACGCGGGGTCATACTGCGGACCAGACTTGGCATGCACGGTCACCCATACTCGGCCAATGGCCCAGATTTGTCCCATGCCCTTATTGGGATCTCCCTGGCTTTCAATAGACCGCGGAAACTGGCCCCACATGGCAGAATCGTTTTCCTGAATATGCAGCAACATGCCGCAGTTGCCAAGACCACCGGGCCAACGGATTTGGTATCGAATCCGATAATGAGAAAAAGGCTGCTTGAAAATGATATGGCCAGTGGGCGAACCGGTGACGCTGATGGTGTCACCGATATATTTAAAGGTGGCATCAGGAAAGGTCTTTCGACTCTTGGCGGGGATATCTCCGGTATAGAAGGTGTAAAAATCCGAAGCATTATTCCCCCGATTTAATTTGATCCAGCCAGTCGCATTCGGAGCCGGTATGGGGATGACAGGCTGGATGGTTTGCGACCATCCGGCTACTAAAGCAGACCAGGTTAGTATCACAACCACTTTCGTTAAACCCATGCCGAACTCCTGTTGAATAAGAATTGGGGACCAAAACGTGCGTGCGACCAATTTAAAAGATTTCACCCAAGAATTTTAAAGATAGACACCGATCCCAGAGTTTTATCGATAAAGACCGAATTTGTCCCTTTCCGCGAATCAAAACTCAAACTTGCCGCCGATTCCAGGCGAATAAAACCAAAAAAAAAGTTAGGTTTCCCTATTCGTCGCCGAGGCTGAACTCACGCCTTCCGGCCGTTGCTCCATTGCAAGATGCAATGGAAAGGAAAAACTCAAGGAGGATGAAATGTTTCATTATGGAAACCGTCTAAAATTTACTTTTGGAATCGCAATGCTGTTGGGGATAGCACTTCATCAAAAATCGGTTCTTGGCGCCTGCACGGATAAACCGCCAAATACTGATTTCACCTATGAGCGCTTAGTTGCCGGAACCCCAACCGGCGATGGGCAAGACTTGGACATTGCGAAGGATGGCCGAGTATTCTGGGTGGAGAGAACGACTAAAAAACTTCAAGTTTATCTTCCCTCTACCAAATCGGTTTTATTGGTCCATACTTTTGATTCTTCCATTGTCATGTCGGAACAAACGAATTACGAGGGAAATGGAAATGAAGGTGGATTGGAAGGCATTGCCTTGGATCCAAAATTTGAATTAACCCATTTCGTTTATATCTACTACACAGCGCGGGTTCCCAAATTCACTCCTGGCCAATTCGCACCTATTGAGAGGCTATCTCGATTTACTTTGACCAATGGGGACACAAAACTGGATTTGACCTCTGAAACAAAACTTTTGGAATTCACGGTATATGCACAATGTTGTCATTTTGGTGGGGACATTGAATTCGATTTGAGTGGTAATCTTTGGTTGACAACGGGTGATAATACATCACTCACCTACAACTCCGACGGTGTGCCGATAAATAATACAGAGGTAAAACTCGATGCTAGGTCTGGCACGGCAAATACGAATAGCTACCGCGGGAAAATCCTTCGCATTCACCCTGAAACCGTTCAACAACCGGATGGAAAATGGTACACCATTCCCAAAGGAAATCTATTTCCTGTCGGTACCGCCAAGACATTACCCGAAATCTATTCGATGGGTCATCGCAACCCATACTCCATCAGCATTGATCCCAAGAGCCATGGCGATGCGGATCACCCTTGGGTCCTTGATGGCGAAGCAGGCCCAGCCAGTGGAACCGATGAAGTGAATTTGCTCACCAAGCCTGGATTTTTTGGATGGCCATTCTTGAATCGGAACAATGTGAATATGGGCAGCGCGAAATATGATTCAAATGCCATTATCAACAATTCCCCATTCAATACCGGGTTACAAGCGCTTCCCAATCCAATTGGTGCTATAGCCTGGTATGGTTCCGGCGGCAATTCCGGACACGGCATTTCCGGCTGTGTACCTGGTGCGGGACCATTTATGCGTTTTGATTCTTCGCTTAGTTCCAGTGTAAAATTTCCGCCCTATTTCGATGATAAAATTATTCTGTTTGCAGGATGGGGTGGCAGTTATTGGGTAGGCAAGATGAGCGCGACTGGAGTACTGAGTGATGTCACCAGTATTTTCAGCAGTAGTC
>JAYUHW010000004.1:0-7541 GCA_043766615.1 Fibrobacteria bacterium
CCATTCAACCACCGGCAATCAAAAGGGGAATGGTCGCACCTTTAATTACGGGAAATAGTTTGACGCTGCCCTTAGGGTATCGAAGTGTGGAGCTCTTTACTTTTTCAGGTAAGCGGGTTTTTCAAGCGACATTAAAAGCCGATGCCCAAGTGCGAACCATCGAAATGCCCACAAATGTGCAATTGGGAGTTTTACAGGCGCGGTATTTGCGCTAGGGGAATACCGCCCGCTTTAAAAGATACGCGACACTGAAAAGCTGGCGGTTATTCCAAATAGGTATAACCGTACAAGCCGGACCGATAGATTGCTAAAAACTCTCGGCCTTCTTGCTGGGTGATTTTTCCCTCTTTGACGGAAGCGGAAACCCACGCTTCCATGGTTCTTACCAGGTTCTTGTCACTGAACTGAACATAATCCAGTACATCAGCCACTGACTCCCCGTCGATAACCTGGTCAATGCTATAGCCTTCCTTGCCTCGACACGTGATGTGAACCGCATTTGTGTCGCCGAAGAGATTGTGCAAGTCGCCGAGAATCTCTTGATAAGCCCCGACCAAATAAACGCCAAGGTAATAGGGCTCGTCCGGTTTAAGAGCGTGCACGGGCATGCTGCGAGCCATTTCACCTTGTCCGATAAAGTGATCGATTTTCCCGTCGGAGTCGCAAGTGATATCCTGCAACGTAGCGAATTGGGTCGGTTCTTCATCGAGGCGCTGCAAGGGCAACACTGGAAAGATTTGATCAAAGGCCCAGGAATCCGGCAGCGATTGGAATAAAGAGAAATTACAGAAATATTTTTCAGTGAGTAATTTGGCAATGCCAGTCAATTCCGTAGGAAAGTGTTTCATTTCCCGTGCTTGACGATCCACCTTTTGAGCCAATGACCAGAAAAGTCTCTCAGCCATAGCCCGCGTTTTGAGATCGATAATTCCGAGATTAAATCGCTCGAGCACTTCTTCACGGAGTTGCACGGCATCATGCCACGTTTCCAGCATATTGTTATGCCCAAGGTTTTTATAGAGCGTGTGCATCTCTCGTAAGGTCTCATGGTCTTTGTCGCCGATGACATGCGCCTGATCGTCCCAAAACGGCGGCTTACCCACCTCCAAAACGTTAAAAACCAAAATGGAATGATGGGCGGTCAGCGCCCGGCCGGATTCTGCGATAATGTTGGGGTGGGGTAGATTGTGCTTATCAGACACTTGGCAAATAGT
The DNA here is from genome assembly GCA_043766615.1 of Fibrobacteria bacterium. Classification (GTDB taxonomy): domain Bacteria; phylum Fibrobacterota; class Fibrobacteria; order UBA11236; family UBA11236; genus Chersky-265. The sequence goes on from JAYUHW010000004.1 coordinate 1,215, forward strand.
GTAGATGACATCATTGGCGTATTCCTGGATGGTGTAGTTGACGCTGCTGTTCCCGGTGGAACGGGTGCCGTCGTAGTCGACTCCAAGCCCGCCGCCGATATCGACGAAATCGATTTTGAAGCCCATCATCTGGATTTGCGCAAAGAATTGGGCAATCTCCCGCAAGCCGGATTTGATTTTTCGGATGTTGGTTATTTGGCTGCCAAGATGAAAATGAATCAACTTGATACAATGGTCGATGCCTTCTGCTTTTGCGAAGTCAAGGGCCTCCAAAAGTTCGGAAGAGTTTAATCCAAACTTGCTTTGGTCGCCGCCGGATTCTTCCCATTTGCCGCTTCCGCTACTGGCCAACTTCACGCGAATTCCAATATTGGGGGAAATCCCCAGGCGCGTCGCAAGATTTTTGATAAGTCTAAGTTCGTTGAGTTTTTCCACCACTACGAAAATCTTTTTGCCCATTTTCTGGGCCAACATAGCCAGCTCAATGAACTCCTCATCCTTGTACCCATTACAGATAATCAGAGATTCTGGGTTGTCCATGATGGCAAGCACCGCATGCAGCTCAGGCTTGGAACCCGCTTCCAAACCGATATTGAACTTTTTGCCATGGCGAACGATTTCTTCCAACACGGGTCGTTGCTGGTTGACCTTGATAGGGTACACGTTGTAGTACTTGCCCTTATAGCCATATTCCTTGGAGGCAGTGTCGAAGCATTGGGAAATTTTTTCGATTCGATCGTCGAGAATATCCGGAAAGCGTAAAAGTACGGGTAGGGCGATGTCTCGAAAAGTTAACTCGTCCACGATCTCCTTTAGGTCGATCTGGTACCCTTTTTCTTTTTGGGGACTGACTGTTGCATGGCCTTTTTCGTTTACTCCGAAATAGCCGATTCCCCAACCGTTTAGGTTGTATAGCTCGCTTGAATCCTCAATCCGCCACTTGCGCATCGCGCTCCTATCACCGTACTTGTGTAGGACAGCAACTTAATAATTTTCCGTGGAATCGGCCCTAAAACAAAGAGGAAGCATAGCCTTTAGGCGGTTGTAGGCTACAGCATTTTCTGATGGACCGAGCACAATATATTTTGCTCCCAGGCCATCCCGCCTGGCTTGATTTGGCAAATCCAGTGGGATTTGCTCTATCCATTTGGCTGCGTCGAATTCAATCTCCATATTGATGCTGTCTTTACGATGCCAAGCGTCGATACGGGCCTTGGCAAAAATCAATTTGAGGCCCGGATTTCCTGGTAATTCAAAGAGAAATGGTACAGAATCGGGACCCATTTTCTTTCGCAATTTGACATATCGGGGATTGTTAAAGGCATGATATGAAATTTTATCAGGAAGGGATGAGTCACCGAGAGGAAATTTAAGCATGACATCCACCTGAGTCCAAGTGTCCATGCTGGTTTTCATTGGCGGTAAATCGATGGAGTCATTGGGCGAAGCCACGTCTACCAAATGCCCGTTGGGGGTAGTCCATAGCATGGTTTTCGCGTTCGACATCGTGTAATATTCCATACCCATACAGTTTACACTCAGCTCCGAAATTGCCATGGAATCATTGTTTCCAGTCACCCTAAATCGGGCGGAAACAGTCAATTCAGGATTGCCAACTTCCGTTCCTGCCAGCTGTTCAAAAATACAGCCCATGCAGAGTAGGGCGAGAAAACTTAGGTACCAACGGGAGCGCATTGGGTTATACCGTCGATCCAGTCAATGGAAACAGTTGGATATTCACGTGGAGAATTTCCTCACCTTCTCCGGGAGGGGCCGCCATATTTAAAATTTCTTTCCGCATAAGCTGCAGATGTTCCTTTACTTTGATAAGGTCGCGCGCATGGATGGGGATGGTAATGGAGGAAATATCCCTCCGTGCAGGAGCAATGCGTTCCATTGAGGTTAAACCTAACTGTATCATTTGGCGATGATAATTTTTTACAAGTAAGGAACGCACTTCATCGGAAGTAGAAATATTAGTATGACTTTGTTGGAACCCATTGGCAGTTTTTTTAAGTAGGCCTAAGGCAGTTAACAATTTTAAAGATTCTTCCGCATCTTTTTCGCTGACTCCACTGCCGATTTTTTTTGAGATCCAACGGGCATCGGCTCGAAAACCTTTTACCGCAGCCAATTCACGGACCACAATATGTCGCCAATCGCTGAATAATTGGAACTCAGCTTCTTCCAGCTTTTTCAGGCCGCTTTTGGCTCTAACTTTTAGAATATTGCCATAATAAATGTTTCGTTCAGCCACAGAAGTTGATTGGGTAAAAAACACCAGGTTCTCAAAAAAATCGGATTTCTTCCCCTTAAGTCCCAAAGCCACCTGAAATTTAAGCAATGTTTTTTTAGTGAGGTTTCGCTTACCATCCATGACCAACTTCAAATAATTTGGGCTACTGATACCTGCCTTCTTAGCAAAATAGCGATGCGAAAAAGCTGGCTGCTGTATTTTCTTGTAGTTATAAAAATCGATTAGATAAGTACGATAGTTTGAATATTGAAAGACTTCTGGTTCTGGGTTAGCTGGATGCATCGTTGTTTTACCCTTCAGGGGTCGGCTTTATGACCTATGCAGGGTAACTGAATTCCTTGACTCTATCCATTGAATAATAATTTAAGGTGTTAACAAATGTCTACACTTTAACGGAATTTTCCCCTCTTTGTTTAGGTCAGGTTGGGTAATTTATATGCACTAGGAAACCTCTAGTGGCAGAGGCTAATAGTAAACCAAACCCTTTTTGGGTTAATTCATCAAAGGAGTAGAAAATGAACAAACAATCACTCACCCAGTTGGCTCTTTCGGGCATGATGGCGGGAGGTCTTTTTCTCAACGCTTGCGAAAAAAACACTACCGCTCCCAAAGCCGATCCGGTAATCTTAAGCGCCCACACCTTGGCGGATTTTAAAGCCGAATGCGCAAAATTGCCGGGTACCTTTTCAACAAATTGCAAGGGTTTAGGCACTTGTGCCGGTTACAGCATGGATGCGAACTTAGTCGTTGCTAAGCATGATTGCTCCGGAAAATCCTCCTGTTCGACCGGTAATTGCAAAGAGGGTTGATTTCCAAGTTCGGCATTGGCCTGGGACTTCGCATTCCCCATTACCCACACATTTTCGACCAGTGGCCGGAAGTGGATTTTTTCGAGATTATCTCGGAAAATTTTATGGGGGATGCGGAGCTGCCCAAGCAAAATTTGGGTCGAATTTTGGATCGGTATCCTGTGGTTCTGCATGGGGTGGGGCTGGGGATTGCCTCCGCCGACCCCCTTGATTATAGTTATTTAAAAAAATTGAAAGAGCTGGCGGATAGGACGGACACCCCTTATGTTACCGATCACCTTTGTTGGACCAGAATCGATGGGATCCAACACCACGACTTGCTTCCCTTTCCATATACCGAGGAAAATGCACGATATGTTGCGCAACGCGCCGCAACCGTTCAAGATTACCTAGGTCGTCCTTTTGGATTGGAAAACCTTTCCAGCTATGTGGCATTTGCGACCTCAAATAGGACAGAGTGGGATTTTTATAATGAAGTTATCGCTCAATCCGGTTGCCATTATATGCTGGATATCAATAATATTTTTGTCTCATCCGTAAATCATGGATTCAATGCCAAGGAGTATTTGACAAACATTCGTTGGTCGCAAGTTTTACAATGCCATATTGCGGGCCATACACAAAGGGCCGATGGTTCTTTACTCGACACGCATGAAGAACCAGTTTGTGCGGAAGTTTGGGAGCTGTATGCCCATGCTTGGCAATTATCGGGTGGATTTAAAACTCTGCTCGAACGGGATGGCAAAATACCTGCCTTTCCTGAACTTTTAGCTGAGGCAAATCTGGCAAGAAAGTTTCAGGTTTTTGCATGAAAACTCGGGAAGAGCTTTTGCCTCCAGAAACCTTGCGGGAGGTGCAAAAAAAATTCAGCCAAGCCATGCGTATGCCTGCACTGTTTGATACGGGTACCCTTTCTTTTAACAGTGCAGGGTATGATTCACTTTTCACGGAAAATATTTTGGCCAGAGGTGCGCAATCAGGCCGGGAGCGTTTGGCAATTTATAATGAACAATATTGGTATCGCCTCTTTACGGCTCTGCAAGAGGATTATCCATTGTTGGCCAATACATTGGGCTTTTGGGTCTTTAATCAACTTGTCAGCGCGTATCTTTCCCAACGCCCCTCTCTTGATCCCTTTCTGGAAAATCTTTCCATGGGATTTGCAGATTTTTTGCACACTTCTGATCTAGGCCTGTCCAAAATGGAACTTCAGATCGCTAGTATTGAATCTGCATTGCTGCGAGCCTTCTACGCGCCTCAACTGAGCCACCTGAGTTCTGAACTCCCCACTTTGGACTCATTGAAATTAAATGAAAATACGGTACTTGCTTTTCATGCCGGTTTTTCTCTATTTGCGGAAGATTGGAATTTAGTCCAGTGCCGAAACGCGTTGCATTCCGGTGGAGTGTCAAAAGTAGTGCCGACACAGAAGGTTTCGTTTTGGGTAGTTTTCCAACATGCCGGTCGGGCAGATTGTAAAGAAGTGAACCTTGAGGCTTTCAACTTGCTAACACGGCTAAGATCCGGAAAATCTATTGGTGAGGCCTGCAACCATTTTGTTGAACTTTTGGATGAGGCGGCTTTATTGGATGTATCCCAGAATATTCCCCGCTGGTTTGCTGATTGGACGGTACTAAAATGGTTCACTTGTTCCCCAGAAATACCAGCCTAAAATTTACGAAACGGGGCAGGTAATCGGTTCAGGGCCATTGTAACTGGGCAGACACCTGATAAATAGAAGACCCCAATTCGTGATGACGGAAGGCATAATGCAGCGATGCCCACCGGTAGGCCAGCGAGGCTCCAGCGCTCAAATAGTCGTCATCCACTCCGGCCCTGAGAAAAAGCAAATCATGAAAACCCCATTCCATCCCTGTAGCGGGATATTTCCCTTGTTCTGATTTTTGTGTAAATCCGATTGCCAGAGTACTGTTCCAGCGCGGAAATCCTTCCTCCCAACTACCCGAAAAATGCCATCGTCGGGAAAGGCCTTCATAGACCGATACGTTGCTAAATACGCTTTTCTGTTTAGTGGGTAGCAGCTCAAATCCACTTACCTGAAACTTGATATTCCGGTCGGAAAGGTGCGTGATGGGATCGAATCCCCACTTAAACTTTACCGCCACACCCGCATCGACATTCAAGTTTTGCGAAAGGTAATCGCCGCCTTCTAATTCCTCATAAAAGTATTTTGTCGTTACGCCCATGCTAAATTGTACCGGGATCGGCCGACTGGAAATATCGATGCGTGGGAAATCCAAATCGTATTTCCGTATAAAATTAATATTGGTCATATAGACCATATCTTGCATTTGCGGGCAGCCAGTACAAGGAAGCGGCCGAAAACTAGGGTCGTTCAACCGGTCCTCACGCGTACCCCTAAGGAGCGGAAGCAAGGAAATATCCGATGTGGCCACCGTCTGACCAAAAATGTTAATCAGTGTGCGTGGGTCTAGGGCGTAGGTAAAGGCCCCATTTAAACTTTGGCTCAAACCTCCAAACATGGGTAACGTGGCCAGTTCCAGCCGAAAAAGTTGGGTTTCACCAAAATCTCCCGGATACTCCAGGTATTGTGTTGAGGTATACAGGCGCGAAGGCAAAGAACCGGAAGTGCCATTATTGCTGACGCTTGACCCCAATAGAAAAGCTTCCCCGCTAAAATCTTCAGCGTGGACGGCGGTGCAGGCCAGAAGGATTAAGCTAAATCGCAATACCACGTACCCGGGCTCCATTCGGAAGCGGATGGGAAAGAGAGGTATCTAGCGCCTCCCATTCCCGTGCATACATGCACGTGGAAAGATTTTAATCTACGAGTATGCCTGAAGGCAAAATATATTTTTCGGGGTTTTGCGGGATGCCGTCGCGGTGGACTTCATAATGCAGGTGGGTTCCAGTGGCTCGCCCCGTATCCCCCATATAACCTACCAGACCGTACCGTTTTACCAACTGTCCCTTTTCCACCATGACTTTGGCCATGTGGCCATATTTGGTCAGGTAGCCATTTCCATGGTCGATAACCACCAAATTCCCAAAATTTCCGCTACTTGCACTTGAGGCCACGATCCCGTCCGCACTGGCATAAATGGGAGTCCACTTGCTGTTCGCAATGTCCAGGCCCTCATGAACGGCCTGTTCACCAGTAACGGGGTGGAGGCGAGAACCAAATCCACTGGTGATATTTCCCCTGGTAGGCAATATGAAGGGAGTGTGTTCCCATAGATTATGCCGATAATGGACGAATTCTGCAATTTCCTGAAAACT
>JAYUHW010000005.1:0-7003 GCA_043766615.1 Fibrobacteria bacterium
AAAATTCCATCGGCACCATAAGCGGCGGCGGCCAAACAGGCATTGGGAACATAAATGGCTTTTCCCACACTGTGGGAAGGGTCTACAACTACCGGCGCCCAGGTATGATCTTTCAAAAGCAACGTGATGCTTTCGTCCGGTGCGTTGCGGAAGCCTTCAATGGTGGGCACGGTGCCACGCGGGCAAAGCAGGACGTTTGGATTGCCTTGGGCCACAATGTACTCGGCTGCTAAAATAAATTCCGATACTGGACCCATGTGCATGCTGCGTTTGAGCAATACATTGATCTGGGTGTCCTTGGTCAATTCCCCAATTTGCTGAAGAAGCCGATAATTCAAAGCGCTACGGGCACCGACTTGTAGGCAGTCCACCTTGGCTTCCACGCAAAGCTTGAGTTGTTCGAAATCCATGACTTCGGTATTAATGGGTAGGCCGGTTTTTTCTCGGGCTTCGAGTAAAATGTCCAGGCTGCGGGCATCCCCTTGGAAGGAGTGGGGCGAGGTGCGGGGCTTCCACACACCACCTCTAATCATATCGGCACCAGCCTCCTTAACGGCAAAGGCTGTTTCAAAAAACATTTCTTTTTGTTTCGGATCAATGGTGCAATGTCCGGCGATGACGCAAAAGTCACCGGGTAAAATCTTGTTTCCTATTTTTACACGATGTCGACTGAGCTTGCTTTCTTTGGACATCAACTTGTAAGGAACCTGAATTCTATCGACTCTATCGATAAAAGGCAGGCCTTCAATTCGATTGATCAAATCCTGGGTCGTTTCATCTCCAAGAATGGCGTAAATAGATCGTTCATGGCCGTGAATCGGCTGGATGTGGGCCCCAAATTCGGCAATGATATCCTCAAGTTCCTTGAGTTCTGCCGCAGACAATCGGGCATTCAGGGGAATTATCATTTCAGGCCTAGCTTTCGTGGGAAACCAAGCAAATTAGCCAAATCTGGGTAGATTTCCAATCTGGCAGCGCCTGCGAACGGAGTCCAATCTCAGGGTCGCACCCAGCCACCAGTTTGCGCCAAGGTCGCTGTGAATCCTTGCCAAGCTGGCCTTCCATCTCCACTTACGCATTTAAGTCCCCTTCCCCCTATGGTGAATTCTTGGGAGTGAGGATTGCCGTTTGGGGGTAGGTTATTGGAAGCTATATTTGGTGGTTTCTGCCTTTTTCCGGCTCCAATTTGCCGGGTGGTTAAGGGTTTGGAAGGAGCTATTTGGTGTCCATTGGCGTAAAAGATACTCAGGAAATAATTAGACACGCTGCGGTTCAATCCCATCAAACCTCCTCCGTTCCGGTTGCGCTGGATCCAAAAGAAGTGGGGATGGCCACCGGCCCAAGAAATCGGAAAAGGGCACTAATCCGTTTCGGTTCACAACCCGACTATTTGCACGCGGGTGAAAATCAAATCGACGAATGGCAAAAACTCGATGATGATACTTATAAGTTTCTACAAATGCGCAAACAGCAATTTGCCCGCATGCATTCTCCGCCCTCGCATCAATTTATCGCGGAGATGGAAAGTCAATTCAAATACAATGATCCAAATTATGAATTCGGTTCTTTTCTTGGACTGATGCGTCAGGCCGCCGACCTTGATCAAACAAGGCAAACCTTTGTAACGGCTTCGGAACGCAGTGCTGTCCATGCTTTTGCCAGAAGGCTGACTCATGGGCGTCGACAGGGCGAAGTTTTCGATCCAGGAATGGTGAAAAGATATCGGGATCTAATGGAGTCCAATCAGGCCGCCACTATGCGTGGATTGGCGGATCTTTTTAGACTGATATCTCGAGCCGCGCGTCAGCCGCTGATTGGTGCTATGCGCGATGCGCCGTCACAATCCATCGGCGTTTTATTGCATGTGATCGATTTGGCTGCCCGCTTCAACCAGAAATCGGAGGCCAGCCTGGAATTTCAAGTAAGTCCTATGGATGTGTTTCTGGGCGCTCGTACCGTGCTCTTCAATCGAAGCATGGCCAATCCCACCATGTCCATTGTTAAGGACCTAGTTCTGGATGAAACCGGGCTCTACCACGATGATCTCATTGAGTTATTGAAAAATATTGGAGTATTCGGATCGGAATTAACCTTGTTTGTGCCGGAAAGTTTAACCGAAGACGGGTTCGCACTCAAAGGCGGAACTTATTCCGCTGTAGAGCTGGTGATGGCGGCCGGAGCTAAGCTGGTAAATTCACAAGGCCCGGTGGCGGCGGCTCTGTCCACGCTCGGAGACGCCATCGTACACAAGGTGCAGCAACAGGATCGCCATAAGGATAATCAGGTGCAAGGTATTCTGGCGCATTTCAACGAACTCCTACTTGGGGAACGACGTTCCGCCGACCGAATTATCCAAGAGCGACAACAGGTTCGCTTTGACTATATGACGGCCATTCAAAGGGCCGGTCGCATTGCCGGTGAAATGCAAACCGGTCAATTTCCCATTATGTCCGTGGGTGAAACCATAGCCCTTTCTACTTCCGAACAGAGTACGGTTGACCAGCCTTTGCCGAAAGCCGAGCTGATTGCGCCCGCCGCTGTTTTGGCAAAGCTATCCACTAGCCAATACGAGTCCCTTCTTGGAATCTGGGACACGGTGCTTGGGCGCGTGCGCAAACAACTCACTACCAAATCCCTGGTATTCAAATCATTAGCCGCACAACTGGCGCGTGTTCGCGCTCTCGATACTTGTCTTGTCTACGGCCTCACTCCCGCTGGTGCTCGATGCACAAGTCGGTTGGCCAAACTTATATCAGGGGATGAGTTCCGCACCCAATTTGGCCTATCTGCAGACGTCGCCAATGTGATTGAAGATTCGCTTAGCCGCGACTATCCCGCCTTTCTCGCCTCACTGGAAGCGTTAATCCTGACTTTTTATGATTTCAAAGTATCGTTACAGTCTATACAGTTCCGTAAAAGGGATAGATTGCCTGTGAATGTTGGTGGTGCATTCGATGCGGATATTGAGCTCGATGCAGCAGATCTGGACGAGTCCGTGCTCAAGCTACTATTGGGTTCCATTTTGCTGGCACACTACCAAGAGGTGAGTTTGGAGCAGTCTCCCTCGTGGCCGTTTGAATTCGAGGGCAGCAAGCTGGCTTTTCCGGTAGCCGGAGGACTACAAAGCCTGGGAAACTGCGATCCATACTTGGCCTATTGTGCCTTTTTACATTCCGCTTTCCAGCCCGCTTCCGTAAATGTACCGGCAGAGTTGGAAATACGAATGGCGGCCATGTTTCGGAATCCACCGGATTGGAAAGCTGCCATGGCCAGAAAGTATAAGGACCTCAGGGCCAGAGGTGATACGGCTACAAAGCTTTACCAGAGCAAGGATATCCCGCTTCGCAAAGGATGGGAAAAAGGCTGTGAGCTTGGTTTTATGGATGAGGTTTCCGATTTGGTCCGGCAGGCGCAAGGTGGAAAAGGCTTGGAACTTAAGTTGATGGAGGCACTGAACGGCATGCAGGTGGATATCGACTGTGCCTGTGATGCGGTGGAAGCACAAAAGTCACGCTTGACCCGGGATAGGTTATCCGCAATTCTCGATTGAAACTCAAATCGGCAAATGGGCTCAAGTGCATGGTCTTAGCGACCATTGTATTTGTCTCCGGATGCGGAAGCGATTTACAGCATGCACAAGAAAGCTATCGCGTGGGTGATTATGCTCGTGCAAGGCGACTGTTTGAGGCGGAGTTGGATCGCCATCCTACCTCATTCGCTGTTCGGTATGGGTATGCTGTGGTATTGCAAGAGATGTGCTTAAAGAAGAAATCCAGAGACGAGGATAAAATCGAAGACTGGACGGATGTGGTAAAGGAGTATGAAATCTGTGCCAGGCTGGGAGAGGCGGAATCCTTTAGTGAGAACTATGCCATTTCCCTTTTTCACCTTGCGAACAAGTTGTACGCGCAAGGAAAATACGCATTGGCGCAGGAGTACCTCGATCAAGCTCGCCGGGAAGAGCCTAAGAATAAATATGTGCTCAACCTCGCCGGAATAGTTGAATACAGCCAAGCCAAATACAAGGAAGCTCAGGAAACATTTGAGTTTCTATTGGCACTGGACCCTACCTTTGTGAGCGGTTATCTCAACTTGGGAAATGTGCTGTGGGAGTCCGGCCAGGAGGACGCAGCATTGGTTACCTGGAAACAGGCCCTGACCCTTAGCCCCGGCAACCAGGAGATCATCAAGCGCATCGAAACCGCATTGCAGAAAATATCGGAATCCTAAATGGCCTTCTCTCCCGATGACTACTCAGACTGGTCCTTAAGAGGGGAGGGGGGAGAGGCGGAAATCTTTCGCGCCCGGCAGATCAGTTTAGATCGTTTAGTGGCGATTAAGCGGCTAAAGCTGACTTCCATTGGTGATGCCAACGATATTTTCAGATTTGAACGCGAGGCCAAGTTATGTGCCTCACTTATTCACCCCAACCTGGTACCTATATTCGAATACGGAAGCGAAGGGAAATACTATTACTTGGTTATGGAGTTTGTCCATGGGGTGGACCTTGGGAAAATATCCGATCTCCCTGTGCCGTCCGTTAATTCAACCAGTCTTGATGGTCTAGTCGGTTTTTCTCGAGCCGCAAAGCCGACATTGCCGGATTCCCTCAAGGTGCATCTGGCGCGTCAAATGGTGGAAGTCGTGGATTTCATCCAGATGAAAGGCATACTGCATCGCGATTTGAAACCGGAAAATTTCATGGCCGATTCCACTGCGCGCATCAAGCTGCTGGATTTGGGAATGGCCATTACGCAATATCAAAGTCCTGTTCATCCACAAAAGGGTGGGCTCAAGGGCTCATTAGCCTATATCCCACCGGAATTGCTGCGAGGTCAAGGCCATCTTGGAAAGGTTTCTGAACAGTATTCCCTAGCCTTAGTTCTGCTGGAATTATTCCAAGGGTCGCGCTATTATTTGGGGAAATCTTCCGACCAAGTGATTGGGTTTATCCAGGCCGGCATCCCCTGGGAAGAAATGGAAGGCGTGCCTGCATTGGTCAAGCCGTTGTTGGCGCCGTACTTAAATTCCGATGCAGGAAAAAGACCCAAAACTCTTGAACCGCTTTTGCGTGGTTTAAAATCCATGCAAGGCAATACCTTAGCCATTGCCGGAGGCCGTGAGGCACTTCATGTTGTCATCCATCGTGAGCAAAGAGCCTGGCTATGGGCCATGGTCAATGCCTTGGAAGCCAATGGCCGCATTGATGAGGCCTTCACACGATTACGGGAACTTTTGGAAGTGGATCCGGATGATGTGGAAGCCCAATCTAAATTCCAGGAAATGAGCATTCAACTCAATAACCAGCCTGAACCGATTATATCCAATCCGGCCGGCTCTGCAAGCCTATTGCCTACTGGCTCAGCTGCTTTTAAAAACCGATCGTTTCAAATTCAAAGTTGGGCTTTTGCCGGTGTACTCCTTTTTGGCTTGGGCATTGGAGCACTATTTTATTTCCAGAATCGTACCAAATCCGGGGACATGGGACGCGACCTAATGGTAAGGGAAATGACTCAGTTGGCCAAGGATGGTGAATCTTTGGGGGTGGCAAAGACCAAACTTCCCTCAACTAAATCTCCTTTGCCCTCGCTGCGACCTTATGGTGTATTGGTCGTTTCCAGCCTCCCTAAAGGCTATCGTTTGTTGATTAACGGTGTCCATCAACCCATTGAAGGTGAAATACATCTTCCCGTGAGCAGGCATCTATTAGAAATTCAAAATGCTGCCAATCACATCGTTTTGCGGGATTCGATATCCATTGGTGGCGGAGAACCGGCGGTTTTCAATTATCAGAAAAGGGTGGGCAAGCTGTGATCCTAAAGAATAAAAGTACTGGCGAAACGCATGTTATGCTGCATAATGTATTTACGGCCGGCACTGGCATGGTCAACAACCTTCACCTTAAAGGCGAGGCCATACGCAAAATCCATTTCCAAATCCTGAAGCAGGCGGGCCAGTTTAAGCTGATGGCAATGAATGGCACCGTGGACGTCAATGGTATGCTCTTGGCGGATCATATTCTAACCCACGGCGATGAAATCCACGTGGGCGGAGAAACTTTTATTGCTGAAATTCCGTCCTCGCCAGTATTATCCGGTATGGAAGGGCGGGTAGATGGGGTAGCCCTTTCTGGTATTTCTGCATCGGGTGTTTCCCTGGAAATGGAAAATCCTTACGAAAGATTGTTGGATGGTGTGATTAGATTGCTGGAAAATCCTGATAAGCGTCAATCTTCAGAGGAAATTCTGTTACTGGGCATGAAATTGATGGAAGCTGACGGTGGCTATCTTTTTACCATTGATGACAGTGGCGGCTTGGCCTTGGTGTGTGCTGTTCCCGAGGACAATGAAAATTACTCCCATTCCGCCGTCAATACGGCTCTGCGCAATCGTGAGACATTGATTTGGTCTGCCTTGGATGCGGGAATATCCGGATCGGAAGAAGTGAATTCCCAATCCATCGTACAAAGAAATATTCATTCCATTTTGGTCTCGCCGCTCGTCAATCATGTAAGTGGTCAGGTAACTGGGCTGCTCTACCTGCACCGCCAAAGACCGGATTCTCCGTTTACGGAACCACAACGGAAATTATTTTCCCGCATCAGCAATCTTCTTGGTGGCGTTCTTGGAAGCAATCAAACTCAATTAGAACAAGCCGCCCGCATTGAAACCTTCAAACAGATCAAAGGCAGTGGCGACCTGGTTTTTGCCTCACCAGGAATGGTGAAAGTTGTTGATGCGGCCCAGCGCGCGGCCATAAGCAATGTACCGGTTTTGATCACCGGCGAAACAGGAACTGGTAAAGATGTGTTTGCCACGTACATTCACGCGCATTCGCCGCGCAAGGATAAGCCCTTAATTGCCGTGAACTGTGGGGCAATACCCGAACACCTGATTGAAAGTGAACTGTTTGGCCATGAAAAAGGTGCCTTCACGGGGGCTATCGGACTTCAAAAGGGTTTGTTTGAGCAGGCACATGGAGGCACTTTGTTCCTTGATGAGGT
>JAYUHW010000006.1:0-13031 GCA_043766615.1 Fibrobacteria bacterium
CATTCGAAATTCGATTTGCGACCATTGCGGACTCGAAGCAGAAGAACTTCACAGCGCCCTGGACGGGTGCTCCGCACCGACCTATTCTCTACCCCTTTATAATATGGCTTTGGGATTTGCCCGTTTGGCCAAATCTGCCACCAATTCCAGCGCATCCCAACGTATCCTGCACAGCATGCATGCCTATCCAGGTGGACATACCGGTGAACCTGATTTACGACTGTATTCCGAATCAGGAGAGATTGTCACAAAAGGCGGCGTACATGGCATTTTTTGCGCAGCCCTACCGGCCTTAGGATTGGGTTTCGCCCTCAAGGTAACGGATGGCGCATCACTCCCGCGTTGGCCAGTATTCACCGAAGCCCTGTTCCGAGCTGGATTCATTTCAGCAAACACTTTAAAAGTAATGCGCCAGGCTTTAGTTCCGCAAATTACAACTCGACGCGGCGAAATTGCGGGTTCAATAACGTTGGAATTTTAACACTGGGTCTACAGTTCGTACCGAAAATTGAACTTTTCCGCCAGAGTGGGTTTTGTTACTTCTACACTAAATAAAAGTACTGCAGCCCTACCTGCAATTCGCACCCTCTTGACGCTGTGCCAAAACATTTTCAAATCATCTGAAAACCACCCATTCTACGGGAAAAGAATGAATACCTTTGAAACGGAGATTGCATACTACTTTTCAATCGAGGCCAGGCTATGAATGGGAAAAATCGAAACACATTTTTAGCGGTAAAATTGCTCCTGCTTTCCATCTTGTCCACCTTTGTATGTGTGTCAGGCGATACGCCTTTGAAAGCGATGCATCCCTCTTTTGAACTGATAAATTTCCGTCCTCCGGAGCTCAAACCGCAGGTCACGGGATTTGGCTGGCTCTCAAATGGTGATTTGGTTTTTTCTCATTGGAACGGTGTACAGTCCTTGGTGCATACTCGACAGGACTCCGGCATGGTGTATATCATGAAAGGGGCCGGTGGGGATAATCCTCAGAATGTGACCTACAAAGTCTTCGCAAAAAAACTCGAAGACGTTTTGGGAATGATTGTCATTAATGATTCCATATATATTTCAGGAGGAACCACTCTCACCCGGTTAATCGATACCGATAAAGATGGTGTTGCCGACAAATTTGATACTATTTGGCATGACGAAAAACCACGGGGCCGACATGAATTTTTCTTTGGGCTCGTAGAACAACAGGGTAAAATTTATGGCCTGCTTTCCTCGCAAAAAGATGGAAATGTATTCAATCCTAACCGAGGCACTTGGATTGTCATTGACATTAAAACCAAAAAGATGGAAGTACTCGCAGCGGGTTTACGCGAACCAAACGGAATAAACATCGGTCCAGACGGTGAATTTTTTTCTCCCGACGTCCAAGGAAACTGGTTGCCCAGCTGTAAATTGAACCACCTTGTGAAAGGTCGATTCTATGGATACAGGTCCAATATTCCTTCGGGATGGGAAAATCTTCCGGATGCAGCTCCGGCCATTTATCTCCCGCAAATAGATATGTGCCGGTCACCCAGCAATCCATTGGTCCTTAGAGAGGGCCCATACAAGGGTCAGATGATTATGGGAGACGTGTCCTATGGCGGTTTGTCGAGAATCTTTCTAGAAAAAGTTGGGGGAGAATATCAGGGCTGCGTGTTTGATTTTGCAGGCGGATTGGAATCCGGCATGGAAAAAATTGCATACGGCCCCGACGGCATGATCTATTTAGGTGGAATGGGAAGCATGGGTGGATGGTGGGCTTGGGACAGTCCACTAAAAAGCTGGACGCTTTTTGGATTGCAAAAAATAAAGCCTACGGCTAAAACAGTTTTTGAAATGAAAGCAGTCCGATCAAAAGGCTCCACAACATTGGAAATTGAATTCACTGAACCTGCCGGTGAGGCAGCTGCTATTGCCTCAAATTACGCCGTGTCTACTTGGCATTATACCCCAACCTTAAATTATGGGGGCCCACCCATTGACTCACAGCCTCTGCCCGTGATTTCCGTAAATCTGTCGGCAGATAAAATGAAGGCTACCCTGACGTTTACAAAACTTATCGAAAAATACCTGGTGTACATAAAACTGGCAGATGGCATCAAATCCGCCACGGGTGGCGCTCCATGGGTAAATAGAACATATTATACCCTGAATAAATTTGGGCCGGGAGTGGATGTTACCAGCCCAGTGCGTAGCCCAGAATCCAATCAAAAAAAAGTCGCCGTTAGATTTAATGCCGTATACGGAGTCAACCAGTTGATACTGCCCGATGAGACTGCTTTTGAACTGTCCTTATTTAACTTGCAAGGCTTGCGCATAACTACCTTCAAGGGATTTGGAAACCTAATCGTACAAGCAACACCAACTATGCCTAACGGCATTTATACCATATCCGGTAAGGTAGGTGGCGCCAGGTTTGTCCAAAGGCTTCTGCTGTAATAGAATCATGGCAATACTGGCAATTCAACCTTTGAACCGAATGATTTCCTAAACACTGCTCGGAGTCCATCATGATTAGCAAACCGTATCACACTTTCCTAGCCTCAATGTTATGCGCTTCCATCTTCCCGATCTTCGCGCAAGTCAATACCCTAAGCCCACAAGAGTCTCAGGCAGGCTATGATCTGCTATTCAATGGCAAGGATTTGAATAATTGGCATGCCTACCGCTCCACTGGAGTGAATACCTACTGGACCGTGGAAACCAATGCTCCATTGGGTCCGCGTATCCAAAATCATTCCGGATCATGGGAGCCGATTTTGTCAAACAAAACATATAAGAATTTTGACATGAAGGTTGAAATTGCCCCTGGGGTCGCTTCCAATAGCGGCATTTTTTTTCGTTACCAGGAAATCGCCACTAACTACGGAAACGCACGATCTGGTCCGGAAATGCAAATTTGCGCCGCAGGAAATTCCGATTGCGACAGTCCTCTACATAAATTCGGAGCTGTCTACGATATGTTCCCGGTCAACGACCCCGTCCGCAATACCTGGGACAAACCGGCCGGTCAGTGGAACGAAGTACGCGTGGTTGCTTTTGATAGCAATTATGTCCATTATGGAAACGACTTGAAATTGGTGGAGTATAAAATTGGGTCGCCGGCATTCATTGCCGCATACAACGCCAGCAAATATAGTGGTGATGGAAACAATGGAAACTATTACAACATCCACTTCGGAGGCATTCTTTTACAAAACCACAATGAACCGACGCCGGTCTCATTTCGGAATTTACGCATAAGAGAGCTTAAAGTAAATCCGCTCCGCCAAGAATTTAAGGACGGTGTTTGGCCAGCAACTCTGCCCCTCTCGTATGTATTTGGGAAAAGAGGGTGCATGGATAACTTGGCAAAAAATTATGACCCAACAGCCGAAGTATCCGATTCCTCCTGCATTGCTGTCACCTTAATTGAAAGAAGAATCGGTAAATTGAAGGTCGCCTCGCGCAAGCTAAGCGAGGGAGTTTATAGTGTGACATTGACGGATACCCATTCGGATTTTTCAGTTTATACGGTCGCCGGACAATCGATTGCATTTCAAAAATCGGACCTTAATGGGTATGTTTTTAAATCGCCGGACAAAACAGGCTTCTTGATCCTAAAATTCCGTCTGGGTGGAACGCCCGTCTCTCGACTAATCAGCATTCAGTAAACTACGCGCAGAGCAACAAAATTATGAGATTACCCAATGAACCATAAGATTTTAAAGATTTTTTCGGCGGGACTTTTGTTCCTTTCAACTGCAATTTCGAATGCGAATGCAAATGAAGACGCACAAATTCAATTAAAGGGTGCTACCACTTTTTATGAATTTGGAAGAATCAAAAAAGGTTTGGAGCTGGGTACGAATACGATAGACAATATGTGGGTACAACGCTTTGGCGGAATATTTGATTTGGTGGCCAGCCAAGGCTCTAATTTGAATATCTATTTAGGGGCCGGCAGTATCTTTTGGCATCCAATACCCTCTATTTCCACCCAGTCTGCCTCTGAAGTTTTTTACGGCGACGCAATTTTATCCAAGGCCTACCTTCAATACAGATTCGGCGATTCTGCGACCTCCAGGCTTCAAACCAAAGCAGGGTATTTCAACGTAAAATACGGCAAATCCAAAAATCTCGGTGAATATCTGTTCCGAACCGGCGCGTATCCTACTTACATCATTACGGGTAATGCACTGGGAACGGTTAATACAGCGTCGGCAAAAGTTTTGGGTACGCAATGGACACAAACCCTTGGCGATCATTTTGAACACAGTCTTTTATTGTCCAGTGAACGCGACTCGTATCCCTACATGGATTTTTCCTTAAGCTATTTGGCGGATTTTAAATCGGATGCTTTCACTTTTGGGGCCGGCCTTATGTTGAGCCGCCTGATTCCGGTTACACCTAGCAAAACAACCCCACCTTTGGGAAAAGGCCGGGATACGACCTATAACTTGGTCCCTTTTATGAAAAACACTTATTTCAAATACAATGGGAAATACTTGACGTTCAATAGCGAATACTATTTAGCCCTAGCCAAGGCAAACAAAATTAAGAAGGATACATCAGGTGAAAAATATTGGACCAGCGTTGCCAACACGGTTGATAGCCTATTCAAGGTCTGGGACACAACATCTGTTCCTCGCCCAAAAATGGAATCGTTCACTTTCAAGGCCGTAGTGCCTATGGTCCACGCTTCTATTGATTTCGGCCAACTTATAGGTTCAAGTCATTTCAAAAAGGACGACTTTCTGCTTTATGGTGAATCCATTCTTTTGGGGATGATCAATCAGCCCATTTTCTATGAGCACCGAATGGACCGATTGGTTATGATGGCCGGATTGAATATCCCCACCTTTGGCATTCTCAATATGCTGAATATCGAGGCAGAATATTTTCCATCTAAATATGTAAATGGCTATGCCACGGCAGCAGAAGCACATATGCCACTACCCGACTATATTTATGATAAAACCACTTTAAGCTATGACGCTGGTGACTGGAAGAATGACGATTGGAAATGGTCGGTATTTATTGAAAAGAAATTAGGGAAGGCCATTTCCCTTCAATCTCAAATTGCCAGTGACCATTTGCGGGGACGGCAAACCACCCGAATCGTAACCCCTCAATCAATACTTATAGACAAAGATCATTGGTACTACATGTTCAAATTCGTGGCTTCTATTTGATACTTCGCAATTGAATGCGGTATGCCTTTTGCACCATGCACTTTAAAGTTTAATGGGAACGGAGAGCCTTTAGGTGAACCTGGACTCTTCCTCGAAATAACCCTTGGCAGCCCCGCATTTAGGACAGCACCAATCCTCGGGAACATCTTGCCAAAGAGTGCCAGGAGCAATGCCTGAATCCGGATCCCCTAGCGCTTCGTCGTAAATATGCATGCATAACATGCATACATATCGGCGTTGGCCAGGTTCCGGTGAATTCATATCAAACTATAATCTAAAGGCTTAAACTGCCGGGGGACGCCAAGCATCGGAAGTCGTCAGATGTGATGCCCCCGAGGCCTTCAAATAAAGGAATAATTGCATTCGATACCCGGTTACCCACTTCAATGGATAATTGATCAAGCCCTCACCTTTTTTCAGCGTCTCGCCCCACGGGAAAGTGAATTCTTCATCAGTGAGCGTGACAACGGGCACCGCACGCACTAAACGCTCAACTTCATCCGCTTGCCAGCGCATACGGACCGGAAAATCAGATGCTGGCATGTCCTTGGTCGCCTCATTGGCCGGCATACCAAGGGACCAATCCCCCACCAGAATCCGTCGCACTACGTTATAAGGGCCATAGCTTAGGTACCGCAGCAGCTCCAAGGTATTGCGCTGACCCAGGGTTGGGCGATAATCCAGGCACCCTGGCGGCATTTTGTTGAAAAGATTAATACTGACTTCGGCTTCTTTGCGGTACGAGCGCACAAATTGGTCTACAGAATACATGGGCCTTCCTTTCAAGTGTGAAAAACTGGAGTGAAAATCATTTAACGATCACCAATTCGGATTCGTTATAATACGTGCCCTTATAAGTGGCAATACAATTCTTGCCGTTTTGCTTGGCAAAATTCTTGGCGCGATTGGCGCGATCTTCCACTTCCCGCTCAGTTAAAAAACAATCTGAGGGGACAAATAAGGCGCCGATGGATACGGTTGTCTTTTCTGAGATGCCGCGATAACTGATCATCCGAAGTTTCTGCTGAAATTCTTTGATGAATCCTACTCCCATGGATAGACTGAAATTGGGAAGCAGCAAAATATATTCGTCACCGCCGTAGCGATAGCCTTGCCCATGCGTATACAAATGGGACTCCATCAACTCCATAAATCGCGGCAACAAATCACGGTCGATTTTCGTTTCACCGTGGCGCGTATTGAATGATTTGAAATCATCGATGTCCAGGTAGGCCACCATCAAACCATTGGATCGCAGCTCGCATTTTTCTCGATAGTACCTTAGGTCTTTCACAAACAAAGACGGAGCCTGGAGAATATGAAACTTTTCGTCGTAATCCCGCTTCTCCAAAGTGAGTGAAGAATTGTGCATTTCTTCAACAAATTTAATGGAGAGGAATTCCGTCAAATGCGGCACACGCAGAGCCTGCGCTTCTTGAAACCAAGGTGCCTCCATAATTTTGCGTACCGGTTCCAACTCTTTTTCCAGATTTCCGATTAGCTCAGGGTGAAAGGTTTTGCTAAGCGGCTCCTCCAACTTGGACGCAACGATACGCCGCTGATGGATGATAATGCGCTTGATTAAAGGTGCGTACTCATCGGCCACGGCATGCTCTTCTTTAATGGCTCCGCCGGCATTTCGTTTTTTAAGGAACTTCACCAATTCGGACAACTTAACCAAAATATTGTCCACTTCGCTGGGGAGCTTGTACCCGATTTGGGCCTGAAGTTTGACGACCAGATTTTTTTTAAACCAGTCGTGAAAGGCTTCCGAGTATTTCTCGATCATGTCGCATTGGTCATTAGAAAAAATAGGCATAGTGTTTCAAAAGTATTCACTCTCAGCCAGTTTGCGAGGTCAAAAAAGAAAATGCTGGATCGATTTCAACAATCAGCCGGAAGCGGCCATGCCTTGCGTGGCGGCCAAGGCTTGATCCAATACATTCAGCCCTGCACCCGGTAATCCCGCATTTTCGCTTAAGTACCGACGCCACGCCCTACCACCGCGCACACCTTGAAAAAGTCCAAGAATGTGCCGGGTCATGGAATGCAGGCGTACACCTCGACTGAGTTCGGCAGATACGTAGGGTTTAAAGGCTTCCAAAATCTCAGCTCGACTTGAAATTGGGGTGGGATCTCCAAAAAAAAGCCCGTCTACCGCCGTCAGTAGATAAGGATTTTCATAGGCTGCCCGGCCCACCATGACACCCGCGAAATCCTTAAGATGCGCCTCCATCTGATCCAAGGTTGTGATGCCGCCATTCAGTTCAAACCGAAGTTGGGGGAAATCCCCCTGTAATCGCAGGACAACATCATAACGCAAGGGTGGAATCGTTCGGTTTTCCTTGGGGCTTAACCCATGCAGCCAAGCCTTACGCGCATGAACAATGAATGTATTGCACCCTGCTGCAGAAACGGTCCCGATGAAATGCGCCAACTCTTGGTATGAATCCTTGTCATCGATTCCAATGCGGGTCTTGACGGTAACCGGTAGGTGAACGGCATCCTTCATAGCAGCTACACAGCGTGCCACCAAATCGGGTTCGGCCATCAGGCAGGCGCCAAAATGTCCCCCCTGCACTCGATCACTGGGACAACCGACATTGAGATTTATTTCATCATAGCCGAATTGCAGCCCCACCTTGGCGCTGGCCGCCAACTCGGCTGGATTGGCACCGCCCAATTGCAAGGCAACGGGATGCTCAGCTGCGTCAAAAGCCAGTAGCCGATCTGCCTTTCCGTGCAGAATGGCCCCAGTCGTTACCATTTCCGTATACAGGTGGACACGCTTGGAAAGCAAACGGAGAAAGAACCGAAAATGCCTATCGGTCCATTCCATCATGGGTGCTACAGAAATACGACTCAAATTCCGATCCATGGAACTAGTTTATTCTGCTGGCGCTAGGCTCGTTTGAGGTCTTTGGCCAAGTACAGGCTAACAAGAATTGAGCAGGTTCCCAGCAAGCCGATCCAGAAATAATGTTGCAGATGGCCATCTGTACCTCGTGCAATAATAGCGGCGGAAATAACGGAAGCAAGTCCAGAGGCAAACTGTTGCATAGCTGAATTGATGCTCATAAAGGCCCCGCGATACCGCCCTTCTACACTATTTGTCACCATGGCCATTCCGGGAATAAATCGTCCGGATGCAAGCACCATGAAACATGTTGTTACGGTAAGCGCTGTCCATAAAGGCACCTTAGGCAGATTTGTAAGTGCCAAAATAGGCAGGATAGCGAAAAGACTAGTGATGGTAAAAATCTTCAGCAAACCTATCCTATCCGCCAAACGACCCAACCAGCGCATGGAAAAGAATGTCGCACCCCCACCGCATAAATAAATAAGCGGCAATTGGTCATTGGTTAGCCCGCAATTGGAAACCAAGTACGGGCTGATATAAGGAATAAGCATGAATCCTGCCATGGTCATAAAAATCGTGAGTCCAAAGCCACGCCAGTGATTGGATTTGGAAAGGATTCTCTTCATCTCCAGCCATGGCTTTGTTTTGCCCTGGGACATATGGCCACGCATGGAAGGCAATATCATTGCAGCCAAAATCAGAATGACTACGCTCAATCCGCCCAGCAAATAAAATGGTGCGTGCCAGCCTAGATGATTGGCCAGAAACAATCCGGCCGGAACTCCTGCGACGGAGGCTAGAGAAAAGGAGGAGAAAATTGTACCCATGGCCGCCCCACGGCGCATAGGAGGAATAGCGTCACCGATAACAGCCAAGATTACCGCTGAGGCCACACCTCCAAAACCGCCCGCCAGAAAGCGCGCAGCCACCAAAAAATGAAAAGTCGGTGCCAATGCGCAGGCAACCGTACCCAGTCCAAAACCGGCATACAACCACAACAGCGCCTGCTTACGATCAAAACGATCCAAAAACCAAGCGGCAACTAATCCAAAAAAACCGGCACTGAACGTGTAGGTGGACACAATAAGCCCAAACTGACTAGGCGAAATCTTGAAAATATCCATGAGTCGCGGGCCCAAAGGCATGACAATCATAAAATCCAGGATATGTGTAAATTGCATGGCCGATAAGGCATAAAGCAAAATCATCTCTTGCCGCTCTGGAAGCGGAAATTGCTGCTGTGTAGGCATGACTTTCGATTTGGACAGGATCAAGATTGCTCCAATGGATTCAGGGCTATACTAGCTTATTTCCCCCCATTGGTCCATCTTGAAACGAACCGCTGTTATTTTATGGGTTTGGCTGGCTTGGCTGGAGGCTTGGCATTGCTGGGTACGGCACTCGGAGCTTCCAATTTTCGCACGCCTTCGAACTCCAGTACAAGCTGGACTTCCGGGGCTACAACCAATGCGCCCGTTTCTACCAGCTTATTCCATTTGAGGCCATACTCCATTCGATTGATGCTGCCACTGGCCGTGAACGCGGCGCGTTCATTGCCCCAGCCATCGTTCATGATTCCACCACCCTTAACGTGTAAGGCGATTTCCTTGGTAGTACCCCGCATGGTCAAATCTCCAATGAGGGTGCAAGTCGAATCCTTTTCATTGATATCACGGACTTCCTTGGAAAGGAATTTAATGGCAGGAAAATGCTCCGCATCGAAGAAATCATTGCTCTTCAAATGCCCGTCGCGCTTGGCATTGGACGTATTGATACTGCCAACGTCAATACTGGCATTGCCTTTAGTGGCTTTAATATTACCGGGATCGACTGAAAAAGACCCTCCGAATTTTTCAAATTTTCCGGTAACGGTACTGATTCCCAGATGTTTTACTTTGAATAATATTGTGCTATGCGCACTATCAATTTGATACTCGGCTGCCTGTACGCTGCCGACCAGAAACAACAAAATTAGAAGTCTTCCCAAAGCAGTGAATTGTGAACTTTCCATAAACCAGCTCCTTTTGCAGTGTTGGGCTTAATATACGCATTTAGTTGTTGTAACACCTAATTCGCGTCATTTAATTATTGAATTTGTCGAATACGCCAAGGGGAACTACTGAAAAAAGGGGAAGGCGAGAGAGACCCGCGCTAAGTTTAGGCTACCAAAAGCTCTTTACGTTCGAGAATCCGGGCATAAAGGTCTTCGGCCAGATGTGATTTATTGTCCTGCAGAAGCTCATATTGCTTGTAGGCGCATTTAAGATTTCCAGAGGACACATATAATATCCCCAGTCCAAAATGCACTTCGCTATCCAGGGGATTGAGGCTAAGCGCTTTTAGATAGGATTGCAGGCTGGCATCTTTTTGTCCCATGGCGAAAGCAGCCAAAGCATGACTTTTTATGCACTGAATATCCATGGGCTGCAAATCAAGCGCTTGTTTTATGGGTTCCATAGCCAATGAATATTCACCCCGATGAATATGAGCCCAGCCCAGACTGCTCCAAAGTTCGGGTACGGAAGCATGATGCTTTAACGCCTCTTTAAGGATTTGAATGGCTTCTTCAGCCTTGCCTTTTTCGAAAAAAGCGTGGGCCATCTTCCTCAATGGAGGTAGGTTGTCTGGTTCTAATTTGGCGGAAAGCTGATAGGATTCCACGACCTGTGAATATTGTCCCGTTTTGAAAAAGGCGTCACCCATGCAACGGTGGAGAGAGGCGTCATCGGGAGTGTGTAGAATGGCGACTAAAAAATTTTCCAAGGCTTGTTCGGGTCGATTGCTATTCAGATAGGAAAGGCCGAGCAAAGTAAATAATTCAACGGCTTCAGGATTTCTGGATTTGAGGCTCTCTAAAACTGCTACGGCTTCTTGGTAACAGTTGGCTTCCAGATAGAGACGACCGAGCTCTAAGGCTTGATTTCCATCCAAAGGATTTTCAAGAACAGCAACTTCGAGTTTACGGAACCGTTCCCAACTCTCAAGTTCCAACTTGCTTTCCATAGGCTTCCTTAGGGTTCAAGGTCTGCTTATTTTCGCAGTTGAAAAGATAATTGGTAAAAGGCTGCTCCCTGACCCAGATTCATCAAGTCGGAGGCAAATTTAGGCTTGATTTTACCCTTATCATACTATGCGAGGGGCTTCATCAAAAAAATGTAAATGATTTCGACAGTTTTGCCGCATTATGGCGAATCGATTTCGATCCCTACCGGACAGTGGTCGGAACCCATTACATCCTGAAGAATGAAACCGGATTTAACCTTGGCCTGCAAATTATTGCTGACCAGAAAATAATCTATGCGCCATCCTACATTGCGTTCCCGGGCTCCCGATTTCATATCCCACCAAGAATATTGGTCGGGCTGTTTATTGAACTGGCGGAAGCTATCGTAGAAACCACTGGCTAGAAATGTATCCATCCAAGCGCGTTCTTCCGGCAAAAATCCGGATATTCCGATATTTGCTTTTGGCCGGGCAAGATCGATTTCATGATGAGCCGTGTTCACGTCGCCGCACACAATCACGCATTTTCCTTTTTTGAGCAGGCCGGAAGTAAAGGCCAGAAAATGAGCATAGAAATCCATTTTATATTGCAATCGTTCCGGACGGGATTTGCCGTTCGGGAAATAGACATTGCATAAAGTGAAACCTGGAAATTCCGCAATTAATGTACGCCCTTCATTGTCAAAGCGTTCATGTCCGAAGCCCATGGTTACGGAGAGGGGCTTTTGCTTGGAGAATATCGCCACGCCGGAATATCCCTTTTTTTGGGCCGAGCAGAATACCGTATGATAGTCCCCGGCGTCTTTCAATTCCTTTTGGATTTGGCCGATTTCAGCTTTGGTTTCCTGGAGACAAAGGATATCCGGTTTATCGCGATGCATCCATTCCATAAAACCTTTTTTATAAATGGCCCGAAACCCGTTTACGTTCCAGGACAGGATCTTTAGCGTTTGCTTCATCCGCCCACCTGCCCGGCATTCAAGCCGCGCAGCAGAAGGCGCGCCGCGAAATACCCACCGAACGCCAGCAGAATGCCGAAGGCATTACTGGCTACAATATATAGGAGGGCCATGCGTCCCTGACCTTCCCGGATGAGTGTGAGGTTTCCAAGACTGTATGCGGAGAATGTGGTAAAACCGCCCAGTAGTCCAACCATTAAAAAGAGCCTAAGATTCATGGAAACAGGCAGGGTTTCAAACAATCCAGAAATAAATCCTACCAGTGATGAACCCAATAGGTTAACCGCCAGGGTACCTGTTGGAAAGACTCCGGAAGTTCCGGATTGAAGCCAGTTTTGCAAGATGAATCGAAGCACCGACCCCAGTGCACCTCCAACTCCAATCCAAACATATTGCATGCATAATCCCCTTGCTTTGGAAATATAGGAACGCGAACCTTGGTTCTCATTCATTTTTCTGCGCTGGATGCGTATATTATCGAGAACAAAACCATGTTGGATAAAAGTGGGCTGCCTGTGCAAAATCTGAAACCGACTTCTCTATTCCTTGCCATTTGCCTGATTGGGATACCTTTGGCTCTGAGTACAGCCCAGGCTGCACCGAACCCGGCCTTGTCTATGGACGATGCTTCAACATCCGCCACTCATTCACATTTAACGGCCTCCTTGATTGCGGAGCCCAGCGCCGTAGCCGCCGGAAAAAGCTTCTGGGTGGGACTGCATCTTAAAATGGAAGCGAGCTGGCACGTTTACTGGAAAAATCCTGGGGATGCAGGACTTCCGGTTTCTCTAGACTGGCAATTGCCAAAAGGTTTTGCCGCCGGGAATTTGAATTGGCCTTATCCGATGCGGATTATGGTGCCGCCATTGATGAATTTTGGGTATGAGAATGAAGTTCTCTTACCGGTGGAAATCAGCTCCCCCCGCATTTTGCCCGTGGACGGAAAAATCGAACTTAAAGCCAAGGCGAAATGGATAGTTTGCAAAGACATTTGCTTGCCAGGCAATGCCGACCTTACTTTGACCCTACCCATATTGG
>JAYUHW010000007.1:0-15068 GCA_043766615.1 Fibrobacteria bacterium
CCCGCCCCCAAAAAATAGTTTTAAATCAATTGCCCGACGGGCAACTTTTCGAGCCCCATTTTGCCTAACGTTGCGCCATTACGAAGTGGGTTTTGAGGAGATGCCCGAATAGCGAGGATTTGGGCGAAGTGGTAAGTACCGAGCCCGTAGCCCAAACCCGCAGCGAGCAATGAAAACGGGTTGAGGCAAACAGACGGAGACCTCAGATGAGAAACTCAGGGAAAGTTAGTGCAGCCGAATCCCAGTATGAATTGCCGGGCACTTCTCAAAACCCATTTGGGCGAAGCCCCGAGCGAGTGGAAAATCCAATGAATCGGCGATCAAGCGACGCGAAATGGCAGCTGTTAGGCGATCTGGGGCTCGGTATTTCTTTGGGGGCGGTCCTACTTTTGTTTTTCAATCCAGAATAACTAAAACGAGGGTTTAACTTTTGAGAGCGGCCCTCTTTTTTTGTTGATTCTTTTTCCCAGGTCAGTGATAGATTTTGTCCTCATCTCAAATATTTCTTCAAGCAAATATTTAAGGATGTCAAACCCATCGAAAAGATCACTCTTGGACACTGTATGTTCATGACTCCCAGCATTACCAATCCATTTGATCGCCATTAAAGATTTGGCAATTGCGGGCTGTTTCCTCTCGAACAATTCTATCCTATGGTGAAGCGCGATTGCAGTTCTTTTTTTGCTCTTGTTTATGGTCCACGATTTGACCCCCTTATGCGACAATATGAGTTCAATACATGTTCTTATCCTATTGACACAGGATCCATTGTCTATCCAGAAGAGCCTGAAGGCTTGAAGAATTGCTGATGATATTTTTTCGGGAACATGTCTAGAAATCCGAAATAAGGGTATTGGGGGATAAAATGATTTATGTACTAAAGTCCGATTCTGTTTTTGTTGGACTTGATTGTTCAAGCTTTCGTAGATATAAAACTCATTTGAAGTAATCCCTAAAGATGCTACAATTTCTTCACATGTTTTATTTTGGCATTTCAGCAAGCAAACAAAAACTTCTTCCAGCCAATCAGGTTCCCAACCCGGATGACTTTGAGCAACACTC
Organism: Fibrobacteria bacterium; assembly: GCA_043766615.1. Lineage (GTDB taxonomy): Bacteria > Fibrobacterota > Fibrobacteria > UBA11236 > UBA11236 > Chersky-265. Next base: position 1,063 of record JAYUHW010000007.1, read on the forward strand.
GAGTTGTAGGTTTCTTCAAATTTCAAAGTGCCATTAATAAGGTTTAGGTGTCCATGTTCACAGGAAGGACAGGGCCATTGAGGACAGTATCGGCTCGTCATTTGGCTGAGAAATAGTCCGCGATCGATTTTCATTCAGCCCAATTTAATCAATTTAGTTTTGAAATTCATCTTTTCCGATTTCAGTATGCGCATAACATCAAAGCCAATAAAATAGGTGGAGAGAATTTGAACAGTAATCTATTTTTCAATTTAGATTTATAACGCTCCAGTGAGCTGGGAGCTCGGCCTAAGGGCGCTGCCCGGGACGGACAAGACCGTAGGAAACTGGTGCGCCGCTGTCCCCCTGCGAATGGCGCGACTGCGGCGCGCACTCAGATCGATTGTTATGCGGCGGCGTTACCCTTGGGAACGCAATTTTTTGACCAATTCTGTATTGACCTAGAAATGCTCCATTCATATTTCTTCATGCTTTGGGCAGAAATCCTTTTACTACGAACCGGGAAATAAAATAAAGAAGCCATGGAAAAGAGATTCCCATAGCAAAGAACGCTAGTCCTCTTAATAATTTGCTTATAAAATTATATTTTCCATTTTCTGTTTCCTCGCGAAGTCGATCCGCAAATCGCTTTGATATTTCAGGGTCGGACTCACTTTTCAATTGTCGAGCAATCCAGGGTACGTGGATATCAACAAACCTTTTGTAGTACGGAAATTTGTTTAACACGCGCACAGTTAAATCTGTGTCGTGAACATCTCTATATTCAGGGAATCCTTCCTTTACAATGGTGGCAAAGCTGTCTATCCCAATTGGAGTGGCTTCGTATAGCGCGCTATATTTTCCGTGGAACATTTTATACAATGAAGAAGTAGTGTCCTCGACGATTTCATTTTTTGGTGTTGTTCTTTGTATTTCAGAAATTCTTTTCAAAGTCAAATATTCAGTCCACTTATTCCATATTTTAGGGACGACGACAAAACCCGCCGCTATCCCTATTACCAGGGAGAGGACAAGAACAAATCTACGAATACCTTTATCCCAATTAACGTTCATATTGACTTAGTATCCCAGCTTCAAAACTTTGAGAAAATATACGTAGAATTAATTTTGTTTTCACTTTATTCCAGCCGTCTAACAACCAAATGAACTGCGAGCACGGGCGAAGGTTCTCGACTGGAAAGTCGAGGACCGTAGCGTCACCGGCGCGGGATTTGCGCAAGCAAATACCGTGTCGGCCGAGCGCAGACAGTTCGATTTGCTTTGTTATGCGGCTCTTGTTTCGGAGAATAGATTTCATTTTCTTTGATCCAAATATACTTTGGTTTTCATTGTTTTCATCCGATACACCAAGCCGAAGGCCTATTTCTTTGCATTAGTTCCCTATCTTTCTTGAATCTCGGTAGATACAGAATGAACATTCAAAACATTGGGCAGCGCGCAAACTCGAAGCCGATGTATAGTTTTTGATTTAACTCAAAACATGTCGTTTTATTTTTCCCATTCTTCGTTTTGGAAAAGCCAAATTGGATCCGCATTATTTTCAATAAATTCATCAACGGAAATGCCATCAATGGTTGGCGGTCTTTTCACTCGGACCTGTTTCCCATTAATGAAAATCCATTTGAATTTTAATTGCCTTTCTTTTTTTTCCGCCTTTTCTTTTTTGGTTAGCTTACGCTTGGACATCTTTGGTTCCGTTTTAATGTGACAAACCTAATTTATAAATCCGGAAGCTTGAATTGAACTCTTATCTTCCCGCCCCCAAAAAATATTCTCTAAAAATTGGCCAACGGCCACACTTCGAGCCCCATTTCGCCTAACGTCTCCCGAAGGGCGAAGTTGGTTTTGGAGCTTGACCGATTTGCGAGGACGCGAATGAAGTGGGGCCAATTCCCCCGAAAAGAGCGCCCACAGCATGCAATGAAAACGGGATGAGGCAAACTGAGGTAGACTAAGGATGAAGAAGACGGAGAAAGTCAGTGCAGCCGAATCCCAGTTTGAATTGCCGGACCAGCTCCAAAACCAATTTGGGCGAAGCCCCGAAGTGAGTGCGAAGTCACGAACGAAGCGCCCTTCGGGTTGTTGCGCAATGTGGGCCTCGGCATTTTTTTGGGGGCGGTCTTTTCTCTTATTCGCTCTTTTCTGAATCTTTTGACTTTGCGTTTGACTTTTGAGGAATTGACTCCGGAAGCTCTAGTATTCTCCCTTCTCCATTTTTAATAAATTTAAGATTTTCAGCGCTTTTTCTAATGATGTTTGCAGGCGACTCCGGCTCATCTGTTTCCAGTTCAGGTGGAATTTCAATACGAATTTCAAAATTAAATCCTCTATCGATCCGGTTAGCAATCATGTTCAGTGACTTTGTCAATCCAGTACCCAGTTCGTGTTTTCTCCCTTTATCCTTAGTATGGCTTTCGGAGAGTAGCTTGTGAACGATATTTTTGACTTCGGCTTCAATCATTTGGTTCGCGTGAGCTTCAATCCCCTTTAGATTGTCACTTGGAACTCCTGCTTTTTGCAGTTCCAATTTCATTTTCTTTATTTCAAGTAGTTCCTTATACTTTGCGAGAAGCCAATCGATGCTTTTCGCAATTGCAGCTCCAACTGTTGGTACAAGCGCGAGGTAAAGGATAAAGTCACTCGATGAAATTTCCCTTATTTTGATTTCGGGCCGAGAGCCAGTTACTAGTTCATTAAAAGTTCCGATCACGAAGTCTAAGTCTTTGCATTCCTTTTCGAATTCCTTTAGGTTGTTGTCGATTGCTTTTCTTGGCATGACCAAACCAAATTCACATTCATCTTTCTGAAGCGCGTAAGATTCCATTCTCAAATTTTGAAAGCCAGCATCTAGTTGACTAACCGCATCGGCAATTTCGAAAACTCTCTGAAATATTGGCCTTATCTCTTCCAGAGCTAATGTTGCAGTTATTTGGTTTTTGCCGAGAATTTCCGCGATTCTATTTTTTAACGTTGAGCCAAATATTTCATCGGCGTCGATTTCGATCATGAACTGTTTCCACCCTGGACTAAAATCGTCAATTTTACTTTTATCCAAAACGTTGTATAGGTTTTGAGTCTGAGTACTCAATACATTTTGTGTATTTTGATTCATTTGGTTCACGTAAGCTTGCAGGGCGTTGACAAATGCGCCAAAAGTTGCCTTAATCTCGGTACGATTAAAGTCGTCCTTTAACGCATTTACGATTTCGATGAGTTTCTCGGTATTCATTTCGTGCTCCCTATTCAACCAGAAGAGTAAGTAATGATGACGTTCGTTTCAATTATTTGAATTTTGATTTCTTAAGTCCGATACACCAAGCCGAAGGCCTATCTTCTTTTCCTTTATAATCTTAGAATTCTCCCAATTACCAGAGAAGTGAGACTCTTCCCGATTCACGTCTGCACCATTTTTGGAAAACCGATCCGAGGAAGTTTATAAAACGGTGCAGGACAAGAACTCGGCCACAGAACATTTGGTAGCGGGACTACTCGAAGCCTCTGTAATATAAGCATGCAATTAGAGCCTTTAAATCATTACAAAGGCCGAAAGGCCCTCCATCTTAATTCTTGCTTTCAATAACCAGGGATTTGAAATCGGTTTTTGATTTCGCATTTTATAATATTTTTGGGTTTTATTTAGTCCGTCTAACAATATTATTAACCCGCATACGCCTTCGCTCTTTGGCAAGCCAATCTCTCTTTTTTACAGTAATTTAGAATTTTTTGGCTCGGTTCCATGCGGTTCATTTGATTAACCTGCAATTCCTGAGAACATCGTAAACCATGAATATACTGGGGTTTTTCAGGAAATAGTGATGGCGCGCACACCTTAGTTTTTGAATTCGGATTCTATTTAATTCTGAAAACAGCGAAATGGTGTTTTTAGCTGGTTGTTTTATGGATTGATATGCTGCGGGTCATTTGGATGAACCGCAACAGAAAGGGTTTGGTAAAAGATGGAGGACAACGGATCGTTCGTGGAGATGGTCGGCCGGTATAGGGGTGTATTGGTCATGGAGCCTGGGATATCGGTGCATCATCGGGAATTTTATATCAAGTGGCTTTTGGATTATTTGTTTTTTTGTAGGCCGCGTGAGTTGGTTATTTGTGAATCGCACAGCCTTCCTCCTTTTACTGAGCATTTGCGTAGGGCGGGGAGGCAAGGTTTTCAGATTAGTCAGGCCCAGGCTGCGGTGCGATTGTATTGGAAGCGTTTTTGCCAGTCCATTGAGAATAAGGAAAAAAGTAAAGATTCACAAATTGGTAACGTAGACGTTAACCATAAAAATCCGGTCACTCAACAGGATTCGAATTTTCAGGTTGGGTTTAAAAATATTCTTCCTTCGGTACAAATAACCCCAGTCCATCCCGTAGCCATCAACAGCGGGCCATTGTTGCAGGTAGAAAATGCCATTCGGGATGCCATGAGTTGGCATGTGGAGATACATCGATTGCGTACGGAAATTAAGCTTCGCCATTATTCGGTGAAGACCTTGAAGGCATATGTTTTTTGGGTGCGGACTTTTTCTAAGTATTTGAAAAACCGGTTGCCGGCTGGATTGCGTGAAGAGGATGCTCGGAAGTTTCTGACTTTTTTGGCAACGGAAGAAAAAGTATCCGCCTCCACTCAGAACCAGGCTTTTAGCGCTTTGTTGTTTTTTTATACCAAGGTGCTTAGGCTTGAGTTTCGAGGACTGAGTGATACACCCAGGGCCAAGTGCAGCATGAATGTGCCAACGGTGCTTTCGCGCAATGAAGTGCATTTGATACTGGCTGAACTGGAAGGCGTGCACAAAATTTTTGCCCAATTGATGTATGGGTGTGGGCTTAGATTAGGCGAGGCGTTGACCCTTCGGGTTCAGGATTTGGATTTGGAAGCCGGGGGCTTGACTGTATATAATGGTAAAGGAAATAAAAGTCGCTGCTTGCCTTTACCTAAGAAGCTGATCGCAACTTTGCAGATATATCTTGATGAAATTCGAATGCTTTGGGAAACGGATTTAGCGGGGGGTTATGCGGGCGTTGTCATCCAGGATTCCCTGGCTAGGAAAATGCCTAATGCTGCTCGGGAGTGGCCTTGGCAGTGGGTTTTTCCTTCTACGCGATTGGTGTTGATTGAAGGAGAGGGAAAATTTAGACGCTTTCATTGGCATGAATCCATTGTCCAAAAAGAATTCAAACGGGCGGCAGGAGTTTTGCAGCTGAACAAACGGGTTACACCGCATACTTTACGACATAGTTTTGCGACGCATTTGTTGCAGATGGGATATGATATCCGCACTGTTCAGGAGCTCATGGGGCATAATGATGTGGCTACCACCATGATTTATACCCATGCCGTTCAATCCCTATCTGGAAAAGTGATCAGTCCGCTTGATATTTAAACCGATTCGATTCTTTTAGGGCGTGGCGTCGTACTTATGAACTCCCATGCCCATGCGTTCCTTGCGTTTTTCCCAGGAGTAATAGAAAGTTGGCACGACCACCAATACCAGCAAGGTGTTGAATAGCAGGCCCCAGAAAATCCCCCAGGCCATGGGTGCCCACCAAAGCGAGGATTCACTTTTCAGTTCGATTCCGAAATTGATGAAGTCGATGCCTTTTCCTGTGGCCATGGGCAGGAGCCCAATCATTGCGGTGATGGCGGTTAGGAGCACGGGGCGCAGTCGGGTCGCGCCACCTTTGATTACCGCTTCGCGTAGCGGGGTTCCTTGCCTTCTTAAGTGGTTGATGAAGTCGATAAGCACAATGCCGTTTTTGGCCACCACTCCTGCTAAGGCGATGATACCGATTCCCGTCATCATAATAGCGAAGGTGGTGTGTACGATGAGCAGGCCCCAAAATACGCCTCCCAAGGACAGGATGATGCCTATTAGCACCAGGAAAGGTTGTAACACAGAATTGAACTGCGCCACCATAGTTAGGAACACCAGGGAAACGGCGATAAAGAACGCGCGTTTCAGGAAAGCCGTCGTTTCGTCTTGTTCCCGGTTGCTGCTACCGGACTGGATTTTGTATCCAGGAGGAGCGCTGATCTTTGCAATGAGATCGGCTGAGGCTTTCTTTGCCACGCTTTCGTCTTTGACACCTGGAGCCATTTCCGCCCAGACCTGGATAGTGCGATCGCCATTTAGGTGATTTATTTTTGCCAGGCTCGCCCCTTGAGTGATACGTACCATGGAGGTTAATGGCACAATTGTTCCTTCGTGCGGAACCGTAATCTGATCGAGCCCGGAGAAGGATTCACGGGTTTTTGGATCGAGTCGGATCATCACATTGTATTCATCTTTGCCTTGCCGGTATTTGGCGGCTTCTATCCCGTGGATGGAGCCGCGCACGGCCATGGCCACATCGGCAGTGGTAACACCCATCAGCATCGCTTGCTCGCGGTCGATATCCACGCGTAGCTCCGGCCGCACGGGTTCATAATCCCAGTCGATGTTGACTAAGTTGGGGACGGTGCGCAGTTTGGTTTTAATATCCTCGGCCAATTTGCTCAGCTCGGCAAAATCCTCACCGGTTACCTCATAGGAAACCGGGAAACCTTGGGGTGGCCCTTCTTGCTGCTGCTTGACATTTACTTTCCATCCTGGCAAAAGGTCCTTGGAATGATTTTCCATCCACGTCATGGATTTCCAGGAAGACACCTTGCGTTCGTTATAATCCACAAAGCCGACATCAAGATAGGCCTTGTTCGATTCCGGAGTGCGATCCCCACCCATAGCTGTTTTTCCAAAGCCAACCACACCGGAGAAACTTTCCACATCGGCGCTGTCTTCGGGCATCGTAAATATTCTTGCTTCGATGATTTTTAGAGCTGAATCCGTTTCGTTGATATCAATGCCCAGTGGACCTTCCACATCGACGGCTACTACCAACGGATCGATTTTTGGGAAGAACACCACGCCGGTTCCAAATTTACCGTAAGCCATAATGCCGCCTACTACGAACAGGACGCAGAACAGGGTGATTAACCAAGGATGCCGCAAGGCTTTATCGAGCACATCGCTGTACCAATTCTTCACCTTTTCAAAACGCTCACCGCCGCCCTCTTCCATGCCTTTAGCATTGGAGTTCATAAACAGAGAAGCAAATACTGGGTTAAAAACAAATGCCACGAATAAGGATCCGGCCAAGGTAACCGATACGGTAATCGGAAGGTATTTGAAAAACTGACCCATCATGCCCGGCATCAGCAAAAGCGGGAGAAACGCGAATATCGTCGTCAAAGTGGCCGTAGCTACAGGCAACATCACTTCCTTGGTCCCATCCACGGCGGCTTGGGCTTTGGTCTTTCCCATTTGCAGATGTCGGTAGATATTTTCCACCACCACGATGCCATCGTCCACTAGCATACCTAGTCCTATGACTAAGGAAAACAGAACCACCATGTTCAGGGTAACGCCCATATAATCGAGCACCAGAAATCCCATCATCATTGAGAAAGGGATGGCTGTGGAAATAAAGAAGCTGTTGCGGACGCCAAGGAAAAAGGAAAGTATGAGTACAACTAGGACAAGACCGGTGAGAATATGGTTTTGCAATTCGCGGGCCATACGGCGGATGGCGACACTTTGGTCGAATGTGTAATTGATATGGGTGCCTTCTGGCCAAGTGGGCCGCAGCTCTTCCACAGTTCTTTTGGCTTCATCGACAAGATCGACAATGTTGGATCCGCCCCGCTTGGTGACGGCGATGGCCTGTGAATTCTTGCCGTGCAATCGGAATACGGTATTGCGATCCCGTGCGTATCCGAAATGGACATTGGCCACATCACGAACGCGCACCAGGCTGGCGCCGCTTCCGCGCACTACCAGTTCACCGAATTTATCCGGATCGGTGAGTTCGCCGGTTAGCTGTACGGAAAATCGGCTGCCTCCTGCTTTGAGCGTGCCGCCAGGGATATTGCGATGTTGGCCTTGAACAGTTTTCATCAAGTCATTGAGGCTAACACCGTATTGACGCAAGCGGGCGGGGTCGGCGTCGATGGCCACTTCTTTTTCCTGCTTGCCGGTGATGGTCGCGTCGAGAACGCCGGGAATGGATTTGACCTTATCCTTGAGTTCTTCCACCAGTCGATCGAGTTTCTCGCTTTCATAGTCGCCGGATAGAGACATGACAAAGATGGGGATGTTGGAAAAGTTAAGCTCTTGAACCATCGGTTCTTCGGCATCTGCAGGTAAGTCTGGTTTGGCTTCATCCACTTTGTCCTTCACCCGGCGCAAAGCGGTTTCTACTTTCACATCGGCATTGAATTCAACCTGTATGGAACCGATGCTTTCTTTGGATTGGCTGGAAATCTTTTTGACTCCGTCCATGCCCTCGAGCTTGTCTTCGATTTTTTTAGTGACGGTTTTCTCGATGTCTTCCGGGGAGGCGCCTGGATAGACCACATTGACAAAGATGAGAGGAATCTTCACTTCCGGGAAGGATTCCAAAGGCATGTTTTTATACGACATGGATCCGGCTAGGAGCAGGATAACCGCCAGTACGAGCACGGTGACGGGGTTTTTTACGGCAAACTTTGTCATGGATAGACTCCCTGTAAACTTTTTACACCCCGGCAGCGCCTAGTGTTGGAACCGGGTTCCTGTTTAATACTGGACCTGAGTTCCTATTTAAAACTGAACCGGCGTTCCCGTGGACACCTGGAAGGCACCAACGGTGATGAGCATGTCACCCACGGTCAGGCCTGTTTCTACCACCACGGAATCACCCGAAGCGGGGCCCAGGTTTACCGGCACTTGCACGGCCTTGCCATCTCTAACCAACATGGCCATGGTGCCATCTTGCAACCGCAAAATTGCCGTCGAGGGCACGACCACAGCTTGAGCATATTTTTTCCTAAGGATCCGTGTGCGGCCTACCATTCCCGGCCGGAGTACGTTGCCGGAATTGGGAATGTCGATGCGGGCCATCACGGTGCGGTTCTTGGCTTCCACAGCGCGGTCAATGCTTTTGAGCTTGCCTGAAAAAGTCCGAGCGGTATCTTGTACTTGACTGAACTCGGCGCTTTGGCCTTCATGAAAATCGCGGGCTTCGGCTTCCGGAATCGAAACCACGGCCTCTAAACGCGAGGTGGCGGCTAGACGTACGGTGGGTTGGCCCGGCGCCACGGTTTGATAGCGCTCGATCATACGGCTGACCATCACTCCACTAAAAGGAGCCTGGCAGCGACTGTCTTCATAGGCCCGTTCCGCTTGCAGCATGGCGACGCGCGCTTGCTGGAAACCAAACTCCGCCTGATCTTTTACGGCCTTACCCACAAAACCTTTTTCCACATTCACTTTTTGCCGATCGACTTCACCCTTAGCCACTTCCACCGCGGACTTGGCTTGCATCAGCATGGCCAAATAGCGATCGCTTTCGATATTGCACAGGGCCTGACCCACTTTTACAGCCTTGCCTACTTCTACCACACTGGCTACGCGTCCGCCTTGCATGGGGGCGGCCAAGGTGGCGTCATCGGAACCGCGCAAGTCTGCGCTGTAATTGCCCCAATCCTCAAAGGCATGCGCGGAGACGGCAACCGCCACCACGCGAATCGAAGCCTTTGCTGCAGACGATGCATCTTTGCCGCCCTCGCCAGCACCGGTTTTCTTTTTTTCGCAGCCGACCAGAGTCAGAGTGGCAGCAAAAGCCAGGGTTGCGGCTAGTCCCATTGTGATCGATTTTGTGGTTGAGAAATTCATGGAGTCTCCTCGTTTAGCAAACTTTTACCCAAAGCCAGACGCAGCGCCGCGCGGGAACGCACACTGGCATAACGTGCGCCTAATACACCCAGGGACGCTTCTCGCAGCGATTGTTCCGCGTCCAAAAGATCCGTAAGCTGACCCTTTCCGGAACGGAATTCTGAAGTGACCATGGCTTGCGCTTCTTCTGCGGCAACCACTGCTTGTTCCGCAGCGGCTAGTGCGGAGTCGGCGGCTTTGTAATCCATATACGCTCCACCGATTTCCACCTGGGTCAATTTCCGGATTTGCCGTGCCGTCAGCCCCAGGCTGCGGGATTCCGATTCCACTTGTTGGGCCTTGGCTGCCAGCGTGAAGCCGTCAAAAAGCGGCCAACGCAATCCAATGCCGATTTGCCATTCATGATTTTTTTCAATATCGCCCAATTGTTTCGTTTTGAAAGCCGTAATACCGTATTTCCCTTGCGCGCCCAGTGAGGGCAGATACAACATGCGCAAATACTTTGCTTGCCCTTCTAGAGATTGGCGGTTCAGCTCCATCGATTTTAAGTCAGGCCTATCGTCGAGAATTTTTTCCATGGCCTTGGCATCGGGAATCGCACCCAGAGTTGCCAGTTCTAGAGTTGTACTTTCATCCAGCTCGATGGGCGCGTCCACGTCTCTGCCTAAAATCCGGTTTAAAAACATGCGGGCTCCTTCGGCATCCCGTTCCGCATGGATGCGCTGAGGTTCCAGTGATTTGAGAGCGGTCAAGGCGCGTAATACATTGGAGCGTAAGCCCGATCCCATTTTGAAATTGCTTTCCAGAAAAGCCTGCGTTTCCCTGGCTCTTTGTTCGGATGCTTGCAGAGTTTTCAGACGTGCGCGCGCATTGATCAGATTGTAATAGGCGTCGAGCACTTGTAGCTGCAATTGCTGTTCCGAGCGCCTCCGGGAAGCTGTTTCAGCATTGTCTTGTATATTGGCCACTTTGATGACTTGGCTGAGCCTACCAAATGAGAAAAGCGATTGCTGAAATTCCACATCCCACGCAAAGCGGTTTTGTTCAACGTTGAAAACCCCGCCTCCACCACCGCCAAAGGGAAACACCGAGGGATCCACTGCACTCGCTCCCCTACCAACATTGGCGTTGGCGGTAATTTGCGGATAGGCACTTGACCAAGCTTCGCGCTTAAGGGCCTCAAACTTTTTCTTTTTTTCCTGGAGAATCAACACCTCTTCGCTTTTGGACATGGATTCGCGTATGGCCGCTTCCAATGTTAAGGGCGTCTGGCCGGCAGACAATGTCAAGGCGAGGCAAAATAGACTATTTAACATGGTATTCCGTCCTGGCTTTATCGGTGAGCAAACCCTGAAACAAGACTTTGACTACGGTGTCAAAGACCTGATTGGGTTTAAAGGGAAGTTCCGAAAGAACATGCGGGTTGAGTATATCCCGCAGCACATGAGCATAGATCAGCACAAAAAGTCGTTCGTCCACGTCTTTGCGGAAGTGTCCTTTTTGCCGCCCTTCCTTGATCAAAGCGCCAAAGTGCGTATTCAAACACGCCTGCCGCTTGCTTTCAACCTGATTCCAGATTTCCGGGGCATGGCGCTGCAAATCGTAGAGCAAAGCGCCGCTCATTTTGGCATAGAGAGCCGTCAAATAATTCAGATAACGTTTGAGCTTTGTTAAAGGATCGACGCCTGCCTGCCTACAAATGGCGGTCAACTCCTGATCGCATTCTTCAAGATGAACACGGGTGACTTCTTGTAGCAAGTCCTCTTTGCTGGGAAAGAAACGGTACACGGTTTTTTTACTCATGCCCAACCGCTCGGCAGTTTCGTCCATGGTGACTTGACTGAAACCAAGGCGGAAGAAAAGCGCCTGGGCCTCTAACAAAATGCGCTGCTTGGTATCCACATCGGATTTTGTAGGCGCAATTTTTCTGGGCGTCCTTTTGGTGCGAGCGGTTTTGGCAACAGTCGTTTTATTAGCAGTAGCCGTTTTGGTAGCAGCGAGTATGGCCGTCATAGGGCTTTTAAACGTCCTTAGAAACGCAGGAAACTTTCCTGGTATTCTCAGTTTCCAAGGTACTATTGCGAGAGGGCGATTGGCAAGGGAAGGGTGAATTATTCCTGTTTACCAGTGAAATATGTAGCAACTGGGGGTCAATATTCGCAATGGTGACAAAGTGGTAACTGCCGTTACTTTACTTTTAATGGACTTTTAGGGCTATAATTCATTCTATGCAGAAGGAAATCGTTGTGGATACCAGCGTCATTCTGGATATTCTCGTCACCTCCCGACCGGGTCATAAGTTTGGCAAACTGATCGGCGTTTACCTTATCGACAATGGTATCAAAATCAAAGTGCCCATGCACGCCATGTTTGAAATCAAGTCCGGACTGTTGCACGCCAAAAAAGCGGCCGTCGATCAGGGGGCTTCCCTCAAACTAAACGAAGATATCAGCGAGTCCACGCCCCTGCAATACGATTTCCTTCCCATCGATACCGCCTTCTTTGCCAAATATTTCGATGCGGAATTGCCGCATATCAAGGCGGGAGATTATATGAACGTGGCCGTTGCCAAAGTGGATGGGTTGATACTTTTAACCGAAGACCCGGCCCAATACACCGCGGCTCTGACCGCTGGTGTTACCGTGTATACATGCGAGGAGTTTCGAAAAATATGTCTCAACGCGCTGCAATGACGGACCGATTTTCATGACTGCTTCCCAAGTTTTTGTCTGGGTTTTTTTCGGATTTGTCGGAATGGGCTATTGCTATTCGGGCAAGCGACGCGGGAATGGCCGCCTGTTTCTATGCGGATTGGCGCTGGGCATTTTCCCCTATTTCGTGCATGCGATAATTCTTCAATTCTTAATTGGACTAACGCTCACAGCGTATCCCATCGTGTTTCGAAATAGTTAATCGCTGCCCCGGAAAATCTGACCGGAGTGGAATGACGAGCTGGCCCTAAGGCGCTGACCCATCGTCCATCTTGGCTTCCAGCTGAACGGAAATCCCATTCTTTTTCATCATATCATATAATGTGGGGCGCGTAAGGCCCGTAACCTTGGCGGCATTGGAGATGTTTCCCTTGGCCTGCTTTAGGGCGTTGAGCAAAAAGTTTCGATCGAACATCTGCCTGGCGTCGCGATAGGAAAGCACGGTAAAGGAGGTTTCCGAAAGCTGCAAGTCGTCGCATTCGATGACCTGGGACGTACAAGTGATGGAGGCGCGATTGAGCTTGTTTTCCAGTTCACGCACGTTTCCGGGCCAACTATAATTCAAGAGCATTTGTTCCGCCCGCTTGCTCAGTTTGAGGCGAGCCTGGTTGAACTTTGTCCGGTTGTTCTCAATGATTTTATCGGCGATAAGCAGGATATCGTCTTTTCGATCGCGCAGTGGCGGCAAGGTGATCTCGAATTCGCTCAGGCGATAGTAGAGATCGGTGCGCATGGCGGAATTGTCCTTGTCAGACAGGTTGGTTTTGTTGGTGGCGGCGATGATGCGGACATTCAAGGAACGGAAAGTGGTCTCGCCCACGCGTTGCAGTTTTTGATCTTGTAGAAAGCGTAGCAGCTTAACTTGCAAGGCCATGGGCATATCGCCGATTTCGTCTAAAAAAAGCGTGCCCTTGTGGGCGGATTCGATAAGGCCCATCTTGTCCGTATTGGCTCCCGTAAATGCGCCGCGCACATACCCGAAAAGCTCCGCTTCAATCAAGCTGGCCGGGATGGATCCGCAATTGATAGGCACAAAAATCTCATTGCGACGGTGACTGTGGAAATGCACGGCTCGGGCGCAGAGTTCTTTGCCGGTTCCACTTTCACCCGTGATCAAAACGCTCACATCGGTGGCGGCCAATTTACGGATATGTTCGAAAATCTTTTTCATGGGCTCGCTGCGGCCGATCATAAGGTCGTCTTTATCGCTTGGGAGGCCGCCGGATTCGGTTTTTTCCGTAACGGGTTTTTCCAAGGTCATCAAACGGCAGGCCCTGGTGAGAATCACTTTGAGCTCATCGATATCCACAGGCTTGTGCAGATAATCGAAGGCACCGCGCTCGATGGCCCGGTTGCCTAGGTCCGCATGCATATTGGAAGTGATGACGATTATTTTGGCCATGCGGTCTTCACTTAGAACGGCATCGATTATTTCCAGGCCTCGTTCCGGTTTGTTTTCAAGACCCATGTCCAGACAGATTAGCCCTGGACATTGTTTGCGTAGGTTTTCCAGGCAACCGGCCAGAGTTTCACTTTCAAGAATTTCATAATCGGCATTGAGAGCCCATTTCATTTGCTCCCGCAGCCCGATATTGTCTTCGAC
>JAYUHW010000008.1:0-14286 GCA_043766615.1 Fibrobacteria bacterium
CCAAATCTTAGAGGAGGTTCATCACCTTTACAGCCTTTTCTTCCATCTCTTCCTGTAAACGTTCAGACTGCATGGCAAGCAAACCATGGAAGAGCAGAATAGGAATTGCAGTGGCGAGACCAGACCAGGTATTCACCATAACGATGGAAATACCATTGGCCAAAGCAGCGGGACGTTGAGCAGCAGGCAAATTGGCCACCGCATCAAAGGCCATAATCAGACCAAAGATCGTGCCAAGAAGACCACAAAGCATGGCGATATTCGCAAACGCCGGCAACAAATTCAAATAGCGGTTGATCCGAGGTGCTTCTGTCAAGTACACTTCGTCTACGGCTTTTTCAATTGCAGACTGACCTTTTGCTTTATTCTGCAATACAGCGGAGATGATTTTTGCTAAAGGAAAATTCTGACTGGCAGCCAAATGTCCGGCTTCAGCAATACGGCCACCTTGCAACAACTGTGCAATATTGCGCATGAAATTTGCGCGTCCAGCAGAGGATTTAACGTAGATGTAGTAGAAGCGCTCAGCGATAATTGCCAAGGAAATTATTCCCAGGATCATAATCAGCGACATGTAAAATTTGCCCTCGCCTTGAAAGCCTTTCAAAATCAGTTCCATCTTATATCCTCTCTCTTAAATTCGTTAATGGGTTCCAGCCAGATCTCAGCCATCCAGCATAACAGCATGAACTGTTATTACTGCACGAACTGATTCAAAAGGCTTCACTTTAGCCTTTTGCGTCCTGAGGAAAGATACCTCAAGAAATAACTTTTCGCAGCGCATTTATCGGGTATTTTTAAAGGTTTTTAAAGCTAAATCCAAACCTATTTTTAGCCAGGAATACGGGGTTTTTACCCTGATGCGAATAGATTTCACTAGGAAATGCACCCTATTCCAAAGCGACTGTTCTAAGGACAGAGCGTTTTAAGACAAACGCCAATAGTTACCACAGTTGGAGGGGGTTCCGCACTAATAGATGGCGCCCTCCACCCCATTCAATAAGGAAGCGAGCACCAAGGCTGGGAAAAGGATTATTCCTTAGTGTCCCTCGGAGGCGCCTTGCGAAACGGGTGTCGCGGCCTTAGGACGTGGGCTAACCTGAATGTTTAATTCAGGAGCATCGGCTTGCAGTTCGCGCAGACGCGCTACAATTTTTTTCCGTGGCTCATTATCTAAGTAATAGTTTTGCGAAGCGAGAAGTGCTTCCTTATAATTGTTTATGGCCTTTTCCTTGCTTTCATCGGATGCTTGCTTAAACTGATCCCGATCTTCTTGAGTAGCAGATTTCGGCAATGGCACCTTCAGAAAAAGTGCGCTAACCTCTTCAAAGGCACCGCCTTTAAAGGCATACGCCTCCATCAGACGAATACCAGAGCTGTCAATCCAAGGACTTTCAATTCCCTGGTTATTGGCAATTTCCAAATTTTTCTTGTATAGCTCCACGGCTTTTTCCAGGTAACCGGGTATTCCAGCTTTGCTCTCCAATGTAGCACGCACGCGATCATCTGCGGACAACCCAGCAGTCCTCTCATTGTCTGAAATGGATGCAATGGCGTAGAACAGGTCACCCATGCGCATAGTCGAGCGTAAAGTCCATTCTTCTTCGGACATCTCCACTGCCTTGGCAAAATATTGAATGGCTGGCAGTAAATTTTTGTTCATATCCGTTGCGCGCTTTCCATTCTGCGCTTTTGTTCCGTCCAGGCGAGTCTTTTTAATTCTACGGTGATAAATATCACCGGCACGATAGGCCGCCTCAGCTGCAATGGACGGCGAAATGGCAGCCACTTCCCCATCTTTTTTCTGAATAGCAAGAGCTTTAGTGTAATGCTCAATCGCTTTATCCTCTTTGTCGAGAGATTCGTAATTTATTCCGGCACCCAAGTGCGCCCGAATCACCTTGTTCTTATCACCTTCGAAAGCCTTAATGAAATCTTCGTAAGCATCTCCAGCTTTTGCGAAATCCCCTTTCTTCTCATATAAGAGTGCCACAGAAAAAACTGCCTCAATGGCATACGAGCTTTTGGAAAATTTATCTCCAATCAGTTTGTAAACGGCAATGGCGTCTCCATATTCCTTGCCGTTTTCATACAATTGGCCGGCATTATAAAGATAAACTGGGGTTTTTACGTTATCCGGATATAGACGAAAGGCAGATTCATAAGTCTGTCCAGCATGATGAGCATCCGGTACCTTTTCGTAAGCATCTGCAGCCCATGCAATCGATTGGAAACCAAGCGAATCGTCCGGATAGTTACGTTGAATGAGCAAAAACGTTTCCGCAGCTTGGCGGAACTTGGACTTTGCCATAAACATGGATGCGGCCCTTAGAATCGATTTAATACGTAGTTCGGATTTTGGATACTCAGCGTGGATACGGAGCAATGTGCGCACGGCTTCATCCAAATTTCCAGCGGAATCATAATTGACACCAGCTTCAAAAAGAGCCTTGTCAGCAATGTCCACATCTCGGAAATCCTTAGCAAGTTGTAAATACTTAGTTGCAGAACCGCCATGGTCCCCTGCTTTGGCTTTACTATCCGCTTGTTTGAATACTGTAGATGCAAGGGCCTTTTTGATTTCTGTGCATTCCTTGCCGGAAGGGCAGACATTTGATTTTAGCACTGTAAACTGTTTTTCTGCTAAATCATATTGGCCATTTTCCAGTAAACTTTGTGCCAATGCACGACGGATCAAAATGGTATGCTCATGTTTTGGGAACTTTTCGACCAACTGTGTTAAACTTTTGATTGCTGCCGTATATTGTTTGGCTTCGTATTCTATAAAGGCGGCATTGTAGGCAAGTTCCGGCGCGGAGTTAGAGTTTCCGAACGACGCCATAAATTTGTTAACCGCAGAAAAATAATCACGAGTTTCCTGTGTGTTAAATGCAGCGACCTTATCGTCTTTTAATCCTTTTATGGCTTCCTTACGATACTCGTCCATCATAAGAACGGCATTGTAGGCAGCGTCGGCCTTGGTCACCACATCTTTTTTATCTGCTGGCAATTTGCCAAATCGATCTGTATTGGCCGATGCGCACCATTGCCATTCTATCGAAGATTTTTTGAACTCTTTTAGCTTATTATAGAGAACCGCAATATTCTGATGAACCTGGTAAACGTCCCAAGAGTTTTCGTTGCTATAACGGCTGAGGTAATTACGATAATGCTCCTCTGCCTTCCTCAACATGTCTGGATCCCCTTTACCTTCATCCCCTTTTTGATGATAGTATACTGGAATGTGGTACATAGCCTGTTTAATGGCAGCCTGGGCTTCAGCCGTTGCGGCAGAATTACCGGAATTTTTACGAAACCAATCGGAACCATTCTCGTACCGCTTAACCAATTCCATCCGGGCTTCCTGCGCAGCCTCGGCTTTTTTTTGCAGGACAAGAATTTCCACAATATTCAAGTCAGCAATAGGTGCTTTCGGATAGGTTGGATCCCGTTCCAGCAAAAACTTGAAAGCCTTGACTGCTTCATCCAATCGATCGTGACCCTTGTTTTTCATTCCAATTTCAAAGTAAACATCCTTTTCCCAACTGGGGTTTCCTTTAGAACTGAGAAACTTTTCCGCAACTTCAAATCCATTATCCAAATCAGCCCAACTGGCTCCCATAAAGGACATAGCCTCATCACGAAGGTCTCCCTTCATTTTACCAGCATCGGCACGACTGACGTATTCAAAATACCATTTTGCAGCATTTTCAAAATCGGCAAGGTTATAGTATGCTTCTGCCCTATGGTAAAGTGCCAAACCACTCTCATTACCCGGATAATCTAGCGGTACTTTTTCATATTGTTCAATCGCCTTTGCATATTTGCGCTTCAGGAGCCAGTATTCACCTAATCGGAGCCTTGCTTGAATATTCAAAGGATGATCCGGATAACGCGTTACCAACAAATTAAGGTATTCATAGGCGCGATCTTCATTTCCAAGCATATCCGCTATAAAGGCCGTGCGTACCAATGCCTCCGGGACCTGCCGATGATTGGGATATTCCTTTAAAAATTTTTCAAAATAGCCAACCGATTTTTTGTGATCGCGATGGGGTGCTTTAGGCTCAGCGCCACGCTTATCATGGTCTTCCCAGTACGCAATATCCTTTTCGAATTTGGATTGTATCAGTAAGAAGGAATCTTCTTCATTCTGATAGGTAAGGTTAGCAACCTGAAAAAGTGCGGATGCACATCGGTCCGTTTTTTCAGTACAGCTGTTGACATAATCCTGAAACTCTTTGATGCTCTGTTGCCGATTTGTGATTTTACTCCCGAAATCTTCTGGATTATCCTGCATCTGTTTTTGCGACGCCTTTGATTGTTCCATGGCCAAGTCGGCCTTATAGCGGCTGAGATCCTGACGGTACTCTTCTACCTTTTTTTGGCGCTTGACGTTACACTCGGCTCGTTTGGCTTCGTCGGTCATCGCATCGCACTTGGCTGCAGCTTGATCGAGGTCCATTTTTCGCTTTTTAAGTTCATTCAACTTGCCATCAGCATAAATATGCGATGTGGCTAGCAAGGCAAATACCCCCGCCAAAGCTAGTTTCAGGACAGTTTTCGATTTTAGCACGAAGGTCTCCATGTTTAGCTCTTGAATGCCAGAGTGGCTTCTACTTTACGTCCAGATTTTCAAGTTCTTGCTGGGATGGCCCACGCTTTTCACTTGAATTACCCTTGATATTGATAACCGTCGCCTTGGTAAACTTGGCATCCTTAATAATGCGATCCTTATTTGCGAGAAACTTTTCGATTTGTTCGACTTCCCGCAGAAATTCAAGATACGCTTCGATTTTCTTATGGATGTCCTCAAACTTAGGCCGTAGCTCATCGCGCTTTTCGAGAACACGTGGGGTAGGTAATTGGTTGGACAGTAAGAGTGCTTCGCGTTGCACAGTTTGGAAATCCCCACTGTTCGCCATGTTTTCTGCCTTCTTGGCCTGAATATCAGATGCAGCAATGGCTTTCTTTTCGGCCAACTGGACGGCAACATCAAACTCTTTAATGGATTTGTCATAATCCTTGTCAAAATAGGCGCAATAACCCAGGAGAAGATGGGCCTCCGGCACCAGCATGCTGTTTGGTGTTTTTGTAATGATATCTACAGCATATCCTTGCGCTTCTTTAAATCTTTGCACCTTGATGAAAGACCATGCTAAACCAAGCAATGCCTCATCGTATTTTGAACTGGAGGGAGAAACCGATCCATAAAATTCAGCTGCTTTTACAAGCTGCGGGGGCTCTTTTCCAAAATTGAGATGGCCGAGTTTAACCGCAGTCACTTCTTTCATTTCCTGTTCGGAGGAATTGGAAGGTTTGCTTTCCATGATATCTTGAAACGCGGCTTCTGCTTCCTTGGGTTTCTTGATATTAACATAGGACATGCCTAGAGTGAAGCGTGCATATATGAAATTGGAATTTCCAGGCAGAATAGGTGACAATAGCGAAATCGCGCCGTGATAATCTTTTTGGATATAACGCATTTGACCCATTACGTAATCCGCATCTGATTTAACATCAGACTCCGGATACAAATTGGTGATCTCTTGATATCGGCGGGTAGCCTCATCAAACTTGCCTTCCTTATAGTCGATATTCATCAGCTGAAACATATACTTTGGTCTTTGATCAGAATCGGAATACCGTTTAAGGGCATCTGCGTAAACATCACGCGCTGCCTGATGCATACGGAGATTTTCAAAGGACTTGCCTTTATAAAAAGCAGCTTGGTCGACTAAGTGGAAGGATGGATATTTGGTGATAACTTTGCCGAAGGCATAGGAGGCTAACAGGAATTTTCGTGCCAAATACAATCGCATTGCTTCGCGATAGGCATCTTCAGGTTCAATTTTAAGCCGGCGATACCGGGCTTCACCAATGCGTTCTTCACGTGTAGGGCCGACACGGGTAATTGCCTTGAAATTCCAAATAAATCCACGGCCTTGGTCCTCACCGAAGGCATCATGGGACATATCCAAATCAAGTTGCAAATAACGGAATAGGTTGACGCGTTTGACATTTACGGTTGCGCCAACAACAGGATAGCCGAGTTTCGTGTACTTGACCTTGATACCCAGCAACGGGCTGAGATAGTATGTCGCGCGTGCGGTGGGTACTATTTCCTTTCCACCGCTTATTCCTTCGGCCTTATCATGGACAAAGTCGATAATACTGACGGATCCAGCCAACTCCAACCGATGGTTGAATCCTCTCCAGAAAAAGGAGGTGTTGACATTTGTTGGTATTTTGTATTTCCCGTCTTCGGTCTCTACCGTGGGTTGGAGTGCATTTTGCAACGAAACCCCCAGTTGCAAATGGCCCCAGCGGGAGGTACTGAAAGGATTATAGCTCAAACCAACATCGCCACCGTACCCTAAGCTCCTTTTAATATTAAAGGCATTGAATTGAATCAAAGTGGCATTCACACCTAAGGCAAGCTTATTGGAAAGACCATTGGGAAAGAACCAGGGCATGCGATAGGCATAGGCCAGAGAATATGCATTTTCCAAATAGACGGAATGACTGCCATCGATGGCGGAACCGTTTTCAAATACGGAAAGACCTAAAGAATGATTATAGTCGAAGGGATGAACAGCGCTAATGAATTCCTGGCCAGCCTTTCCGGAAATAGTTTGAAATAAACCAACGGCCACTTCGATCTGGTCATTCTCGGCGATAGAAGCCGGATTCACGTAGATGGCAGTATTGTCACCATATTCAGCGAACCAGTCGTTCTGCTGATAAGCATGCGGTTTATAAGGACTTGTTCCTGCCAAAGTAATGGCGGCACAGGCAAGGCTCGATAGGATTACTAATCTGTGATGCAAAGTTGCCACTCCCTTGTTCATTTCTTAATCCTGTAGAACTCGATGCGCCGATTGACGCTTCGACCTTCAGCGGTTTTATTGTCGGCTTTTGGTCGCGAGGAGCCATATCCCTTGCCAACCAGACGATTGCCATCAATCCCACGGTTTATGAGATAGTCTCGAACGGAATTTGCCCGATCCAGCGACAGTTTAATGTTAATCCTATCCGTACCGGCATTGTCGGTATGGCCTGCGATTTCGAACTTCCGGTCGTTATACTTGGCCAACTGTTCATAGACCTCATCCAATTTGGAATAAGAGTCCTCGGTAATTTCAGCACTACCCGTTCTGAAATTTACACCTTCAAGTATGAAGTTATCTTCGATTTTTGCAGGCGCCTTAAAAGGACATCCATTATGTCCGGCATCACCAGCGACATCGGGGCAATTGTCTCGGCTATCTGGAATACCGTCTTTGTCATTATCCGGGTCCGGGCAACCATCCTGATCCTCGAATCCATCTTTGTCTTCAGGATCATTGACGCATCGGTCCTTGCTGTCCTGTATACCATCATTATCATTATCAAAATCCGGACATCCATCCTCATCTTGAAATCCATCTTGGTCTTCAGCTAAGTCGGGGCAAACATCTTTGGAATCGAGGATTCCATCATTGTCCCTGTCACCATCCACGGAAACAACCTGATCTTTTGCGATGAGGCCGATATCAACCTGACCATAACCTCGCCGTACCATAGGTGATTTCGCTGCGACAAAGTAGTTCGGGGCCGCAAGGCTCGGGCTAAGGAACATTGGATCATGGGTGACGTTGGTTTTATTGATTTTGGTGTAGCGATTGAAGGGAATAACATTTTTAAAAATATTGTTATAAACGATTTGTGATTGACCAGAAGCTGGATCAGAATAAATTCCATACTCAAAATTTTCCATCACGATATTATTTCGAATAACGAGGCGACACGGTCCTTTGAGTGTAAGGCCACTGTATCCATTCCGGATTAAGACGTTATTCTCGATACGTGTATCCAAAGATTTGGCACCCCAGGCGAGTACCCCGGACCATCGGTTTCCATAAATGACATTGTCGTAAATTTGGGGAAGCGATATAAAGGCACCGATACCGGCCCCTTGATTGTCTAAAATCCAATTGTGATGAATGTATGGCGAAGAGTTTTCGCAAAGGATACCATCGATACCATTGGTGATGGTGAATCGACCGATTTCTGAACCTGTCACCGCATAAACGGTAGGACCTCGACGCATGCCGTCGATAATGCACTTCAACTGATCCGTTCCCATCAAGATGACCCCCTGGACCAGGGTCACGTTTTCATAATACCGGCCAGGCGACACCAAAACGCTGTCACCGTAGTCGGCACTGGTCAAACCGGCATTGATGGACCGGAAGTCACCGGGAACGCGAACCGTTTTGGCTTCAACCGAACCCAGGCCCCATAGGCTGCCGCACACAAGTGCCGCGTACAAAAATCTTTGCATAGTGTATGTCCCTATTTGTTACCCAAAAATTGATTCCACCGCATGAAATTGCAGGCGGGCATCCTCGTCCATCTGCAAGTTATCCTCAAGACCATTACAAGTCAAATGGTTTCCGCAATAAAGTAGCTTTTTGAAATTGGATTTGGTGAAGTTGAAAATGTACCAAGGTTACCTGCCGTGTCTTAGTCAGCAAAAATTTCTTTTTTTTCTACTCTATCTGTTCTGAATTGATTAAATAAACCTATGGAAAAATCTAGAACGCGTACACCCGACTTCGATTTTTAAGCGTGCCAATCATTTAGGAAAAGATATAAAAATGCAGCCATGTCACCGCCTACTCATCCTTTTTCTTAGCCTAACTCTCCTCTGGGGATGCCACAAAAAAGGCTCCATTACTAGCCGGCCACTTGTGGTAGCAAACAGTGCCGAGCCCGCTTCCCTTGATCTTCATATAGTCACGGGGCAGCCTGAGCTCCGAGTGGTTGGCGCCATCTTCGAAGGATTGGTTTTACGTGGTCTACATGGAACCGAGGTTCGTCCCGGTGCTGCACGGACCTGGGAAATCTCAATGGACGGTAAATTCTATACTTTCCACCTTCGCCCACTCACTTGGAGTAATGGACAGCCATTAACCGCCCGCGACTTTCTCCGGTCTTGGCGTCGCTTCATAAACCCTTCCACTGCTAGCGAGTATTCCTCCCTTCTCAAGATCATTCGAAATGGCACACTTGTTCGCGAAAAAACACTACCAGTCGATTCGCTGGGTGTGTTCGCACCGGATGATTCCACTTTTCAGGTTGCGCTGGAAAACCCGGTGGCGTTTTTCCTGGATCTGTGCGCATTCGAGCCCTTCTTTCCTGTTCCCATAGACACAATTGACAAGTACCAAGAAAAGTGGACGGATCCGGCTCACATAACTAGTAATGGTCCCTTTTTATTGAAGTCCTGGCAACGGAATGTTGCCCTAGAGGTGGTAAAGAACCCCTCATACTGGGATGCCGCCAATGTGCATCAGGAGCGAATTATTTTCAAACCAGTTGAAGACCAATTGACCGGGTATAATATGTTCCTGGCAAAGGAGGTCGATTGGATTTTCAGCATCCCACCCAGCAAACTTGAGGCGGCAAAAAAAATGCCTGAGTTTTTTAATCCTACGCTTTTTGGAACGTACTTTTACATCATAAACTGTAAGAATCCAGGGTACGATTCCAAGGAATTGCGCAAAGCCCTGTCCTATGCTATTAACAGGAAAAAAATTGTTGCCCGGGTGCAGAAAGACATTTATCGTCCAGCAACCAGCTTTGTCCCGCCAACTGCGAGTTATCCGGAATTAGGCTTGGAGCTTTACGATCCTGCCAAAGCCAAAGAATGCCTTGCGAAATCCGGTTATGGCCCAGGTAAACCGCCACCCCACTTACAAATCCTTTTCAATACGGCCGAATCACATCGAGACAATGCCGAAGTTGTGCGCCAAATGTGGAAAGAGAACCTGGGTTTGGATGCCGAAGTTGTGAACTATGAATGGAAGGTGTACCTCCAGAATACCAAAAATCTGGACTATCCGTCCGTAGCCCGAGCTTCATGGATTGGCGATTTCCCTGATCCCATCTCCTTTCTGGAACTTTATACAAGTGACAATGCCAATAATCGCACCGGATATGCAAACCCAGTCTATGACGAGGGAATCAAGGCAAGCTGGAAAATTTCGGACCCTAAACAGCGATTGGATAAGTTGCGGGAATGCGAAAAAATCCTGATGGAAGATATGCCCATCATTCCCATCTACTATTATGCCCTGACGGAGTTGCGGAGTCCGGCCATACAAAATGCCATTCCAAATTCTTTAGGCATGTATTCTTGGAAAGACGTGTACCTTGCGCCTTGATTTTTTCAAACGCATCGGCATTCGTGTCGCGCTGAATATTTTCACTTTGGTGGTGATCATCAGCCTTTCATACGCGATCATGAAATCGGCGCCGGGCAAGCCGTTTGAAACCGAAAAGAGCCCTTCCCCCGCCATCCTCGCGGAGCTGCATCGCAAATACGATTTTACCTATCGACAATACATGACGGGCATTTTTCTGCATGGGGATTTCCGTTATTCCTATTCTCATCGCGACCGCTCGGTACTGGAAATCATCGCCGAAGCTTTGCCTGTATCCATGACGCTTGGCGGTTACGCTTTGCTTTTAGCCATGGTCGCGGGCCTAGCCTGGGGTCTTCTTTCTGCGCTTTTCAGGGGACGCTGGTTTGAAAGTTTCATCATGGCTATGGCCATGATCGGCATTGCGATTCCCAATTTTGTTTTAGGTTCATTGTTGCAACTGATTTTCGCATTAAGAATGCATTGGACCTCTGTCTCCGGCTGGCCTAACCCGGGTGCTTTGATACTACCGGTAATCACATTGAGCTTGACTTATATCGCCTATATCACTCGTATTGCTCGCGGAAGCTTTTTGGAAAACCTGAACAAGGACTATATCCGCACCGCACGTGCGAAAGGTCTTCCAGAATCACGCATTTTATGGAAACACCTTTTGCGAAATAGTATTTTGCCGATTGTAAATTTTATGGCACCGGCCACTGCGTCGGTTCTCACTGGAACGCTGGTCGTGGAAAAGATTTTCAATATACCCGGCCTCGGTCGTTACTTTGTCGAATCGGTTTTTCAACGCGACTTCCCTCTGGCGCTAGGCGTAATCATTGTTTATTCGGTGTTTCTACTTTTTCTAAACCTGGTAGCCGACATTATACAGACCTTTGTCGACCCCCGGATTCTGTTGCAATAACATGGCGAAAGCTCAAGAACCGGTTGTCAATACTAGGGTGGTGCAAACTACCAGCCCGGCTCCCTGGAGGCTAGCTTTAAACAAGCTCAGCAAAGACCGGCGAGCCTTGCCTTCAGCGTCCATTCTGATGCTGATGACCTTGGCGGTTTTTATCGGGCCTTGGTTCCTTCCCAATTTTGAATTGCAAGTTCTTGAAAATCAATTGGCTGCACCTAGTTGGTGGCACTGGATGGGAACGGACCATTTAGGACGAGATGTACTCGTGCGCGTTTTAAAGGGTGGACAGCTTTCCCTTGCCATTGGTTTTCTTGGGACGCTGGTCAGTGTCGTGATTGGTTTGTTCTACGGATGCATTTCCGGCTTCTTTAATGAAAAGCTCGACCAAGCCATGATGCGCGTGGTCGACATCCTTTACTCGTTACCTTATATGTTTCTTGTCATCATCTTGATTTTTCAATTCGGAAAAAACATTTACGTCCTTTTTCTGGCCCTTGGATTGGTTCAATGGTTGACGGTTGCCCGTATTGTTCGTGGTCAAGTTCTGGCTCTTAAAAATGAAGAATTTATCCTGGCGGCCAGAGCATTGGGAGTGGGCAGCTTTCGCATCATCTTGCGTCATATCATCCCCAACGTGATGGGCGTTGTGATTGTCTATGCCACATTAACGGTGCCTTCCGTAATTCTTCAGGAGGCCTTTTTAAGCTTTCTGGGGCTTAATGTATCTTCTTGTACCTGGGGTGTGCTTATTTCTGATGGAAATGCCTATATGGATACAGCATGGTGGCTGCTGCTTTTTCCGGGTTTAACCCTAACGATTTGCCTCTTATGTATGAACTTTTTGGGAGACAGCCTTAGGGATGCCCTTGACCCAACCTCTAAAATCAACTGAAACCTTGGCACTTCAGCGGGCCTTCAAAAAGCAGCGTTTTTGAAGGCCGAAGAACATGTTGGGAAAAAATCGAAATCAGGCTTCGGTATCGTCCGTCTTTTTGACCGATTGGATGGTCACCCGAATTTCTTGCGAAATCCGCTTTATGTTTTGCAGAATTTTACGGGCCCGGGTTCCCGCGGACTTATTCCCGCGTTCGAACTTCTCGAACTCTTCCTTAAGGGACCCAATCTCATTTTCCAAGGCTTGAATAGTGCTCATTGTTCATCCTCCGAGAGTAAAAGTGGCTAAAATCCGCCGTACTGACCATTTAAGTTGCAACAAATAGCCGCGAATGTCAATTCATCCTTTCATTTTTTCCAAAAAACCGCGGTGTTTTCCATAAAATCCTCATTTTTTTCATTTTTTCGCTATAGGCCAGGGCCATTTCTGGGTCATAACAACCGATTACGCCAAATATACCTGTACTACTCCCCATAAAAAGTAAAGGTTCCTGTACACCGTTTTGACCGTTAAAGCGGATTTCTCCGGCTTTTGTGAGCGTATCCAATTTTCCAACCCAGTCCGAAAACTGTCCCGCTGCATATTCAGGACTCTGTGGCAAACCACGAAATAAAGTCGCCGTGTCTTCATTACAATGGTACTGCACTGTAAAGACTGGGCCGTTCCATTTTTTTCCCATAAAATGCTGCAGAATCACCCTTTCACTTTTGGCAATTTTACCAAGTAGAGGAAAGGATTGAAATTCGACGGGTTTCAAAAAGAGTTCCTCGCCTTGAAAGACCAGCGAGTTCTGCAAAAATCGACTTGGCACCAATTTAAATCCGGACTCACGCCATTCACCCAGGTAGCGGCCGTGGTAAAAAATTATTCGGTTGCCATTCTGGTAGAGTCCTTGCTCCATGTCCCGGGCAGTAGCATTTTCTGTGAAGGCCGCATAAGCTAAAAATTCTTGGGCAAACTCATGTAAAACCAAATGCACAGTATCTGCGCCTAGAAATTCAAATTTGTGGCTTCGGGTTGCAGCAATATGCAGAGTCGAATCTGATGATTCATTTTGATTTTGCGTGGAGTCTATCGAATAGTTGGTTGCCGGGAGATTATTCCACAAAACCCGGTTAGCGAGGGGCGCCAAGGAAATGTCCCCTTCTTTCGAAAAATGGCAACCGGAAAAAAATGGAATCAAAAAACAATAAATCGTACAGGTGTATTTCCCACTAAATTTCATACGTCCTCACGACCCGGACATTCCGGCGCCAAAATGCAATTTATGCAACCGTTTAAAACTTGCCGACAGCGCCACATTTTATCTTGGGAATTGGAAGCCAACGCATTTTCGATTGGGCCAGATTCTTTGAGGTAGGCATCCATTGCAGTATAAATCATCCATGATTTTCCGGGGAACAACATGCAATAAAACCGATTGCAGTACGTGAGTTTCTCTTCAGCCGTTATCCAAGGTGAATTCCGTTTGTTTTTCAATGGACCGAATTCCCTTAACAAACGGATTTGCCCTGACGAAATAGGTAACATCATTCGGTCGTTCCAAAATTTTTCCGGCCGCGCACCTGGAATTTGAGTCAATAGCCAAATAAAATACCGGGGCTTACTTTTAAACTGGGAAGATTTTCCCATCATAAAAATCTCCTCGGCCAAAATTTGTACACTCGCTTCCGCATCGCCTACGGAATGTACCCATGGCACCAAAGCCCCGTGTTGATAAAAAAAATCGCAGACACTGCGTAAAATACCGGGAACCTTGGGCAAAAGGTCCCATCCTTCAATGCCCTTAAAGCCTTGCAACTTATTTTGCAATTCTTGAAAGGGCATTCGGTTTAGTTTAAAGAGGTCGGTGCCATAGGCATCCCATAAATGCGCTAGTAGCTGGATGACGCGCATCTCGCTGATGTTTTGATGCAATGCACAAAAGCACAGGAGTAAAGCCACGCCGCGATCCGATTCCGGCTGCATGGGAAAAAGAATTTTACCGGACCCACCCTGGAAATGGGCTAAGACCCCGGGCTTTACGCTTTGAAATTCCGAAATGAAAGTGCGAAGGGATTCTATCTGCTTAGGGTTGCGTTCCACCCAGTTCAAGGGGTAAGCCTCTGGCCCATTCGCATGATGCGGTTAACAGGTTTCAAGAGAGCCGGGTCCACTTTGTCTACCAGTTGACTGGACAGGATGACAACTACAGTCGATCCCAATTCAAAACAGCCTAACCCTTCGCCTTTGCCAATTGGTAATGGACCTTGGGGTCGCCATACTTTATTGCGACTTTG
>JAYUHW010000009.1:0-3002 GCA_043766615.1 Fibrobacteria bacterium
GTCGCAATAAAACCGAATTGAGGATTGGCTACCACATTGACCCATGGCGCCGGTGTCCATTGGCCTTCATCCAAAATGATATGGTATTCCCTTCCATCATTTCCAAATCCACCCAGCCCATTAAAAAATTCGAGCTTCGGGCGATTTGGAGGACTTGAAATTTGTGAATGGGCGGGCAGCGGCGATTTGCGAAAGTGCGGCGAGTACCCTGGACTGCGCATGCGTAGTACTTGGTCCGCCAAACTCCCGCGTCGTGAAACCAAAACCGCTCGCGAAGACGCTTGCAATAAAAGGTATTCCTCCTTGGACAATTGATCTCTACGCAATAAAAAAACTGCTCCCCGCGTACCATTTGCGCGCGCGCCATGCCCGTCTCGGCGCATTCGCAATACCCCTTCCAATTCAGCTTGCTGATGCTGTAAATACGACTCCGGATTGTCATTCACAAGCACAAGGTCTACGTCCAGACGTTTCATTTCCAGGTAGGCATGCGCTTTGAGCAGATCCTTGGCAAGATTGCGGTCACCGGCCTCATCATAAGTCGCCAACACGATGGGAAGGTCTCCGGAAATGCCGAACTTCCAAAGACTTTCCTGTCCCATTCGGTTGAGTTCGAGAATATTTCCCGGAGGACGCATGGAAGGATCCAAAAAGAAAAGTCGATTGGCCAAGCGTTGGTATAGGCGTGACTCTTCGGATCCTATTCCAAAATGCCTAAGCTGGATATGCGCTTGTGTCCAGGCTAAAGTCGCCACGCGCTCGAACGCTTCAGGTTCGCGATATTTATCGGCTAAAGACAAGGCATCTTCCCTTGAGCCCGCCGTCAAAGTGGTAAATACCAATTTGACCTTGCCACCGGAAGGTATGCGCACTCGATACCTTAAACTGAAAACCGGATCCAGAACGGGACCTACGGTATTCGATAATGGCTTCCCATCGATTATGGAAATGGGTCCGCGCAAGGTGTGGCCTCGCCCCAAAAACTTGGCCCGATCCGTTTCAAATTGTACGCCGCCAATAACTTCACCATCTATACCGCAAACATGCGCAGCCCAAATGGGAGACTCAAGGGAGGACCTAGGACGGCGGTTGGCGAGCAATGCTCCAAGTTGGGGAGCAAATTCCGTACGTATGAAAAGATTGGAAAAAGCAGGATGAGCCAGGTCGGCATCATGTGGGGCAATGACGATTTCCATATAGGACGTCACTTCAATTTCACGGGCTTCTTCACCCAAATTTTCAAGAGTCAATCGGCGCACTTCCGCATCGTCTTCCGAAGAAACGACGATCTCCAATTTACTGGCGATGTCCCCGTCCCGGCGGGTTAATTCAGCTCTATCCTCAGAAAACACCGCTTCCAAAGCGTCGGGCTCCTTAGCTGTTGGCTGATAGGTTGCCGACCATACGTTTCCATCAAGCGGATCACGCAGGTAAAGGTATTGCCCATAATTATCCAGAACTGCATCCTCACGCCAGCGCGTAATGGCTTGTCCGCGCCAACGGCTGAACCCGGATCCCGCCGTGGTAATCATCACGGTATATCTTCCATTGGACAAAATATGGGAACGGGGAATCGGCTCATGGACGGAACTGAAACGATGCAATACTTCAGGAATCGGACTTTCCACGTGAATGGGTTTGGCCACTTCATCGTCATTGGCACGACTTAGCGTTACGCCCTTCGGTGTTCGCTCTTGAAGTAGCGGATCCGCAGCCCGGATGAATGGATCAGAATGGAAACGATTCTGCATGGTACCTTCGAGCAATACGTCAGCCAGGGCAACCAAGGCCATGCCTTGATGATGGGCAAAATAGGATTTGACAATAGAAGCAGATTGTCCGTCCTGCAGGCGCGTCCGGGTATAATCAATAGATTCATAAAAACCATAACGACCTTCTGCACCTTGTTCCCGAAGGCTGGCGAAGTTTAAGATGGCTGCTTTCGGATTGATCATGGCCGCCAACGCCGTGGCATAGGGGGCGACAACCAAATCCTCACTTAACCCACGCTTTAGGCCTAAGCCTGGAACGCCAAAACTTGAGTATTGATACGTCATTTCAACATCGCGAATATTGTAGGCAGCTTCAGAAATTCCCCAGGGAATGCCTTGGGCTTTACCGTATTCGATTTGACGCCGTACGGCATATCTGCAGGCATATTCAAGCAGGCTGCCGGTCGGCGAACGCATGACCAAACGCGGCATCAAGTATTCGAACATGGAACCGGACCAAGAAAGCAAGGTTGCGCCTTTACCCACCTGAGTTAAGGTGCGCCCAAGCCGAAACCAATGGGATGGAAGAACATCACCCTTAGCTATGGCAATGAAACTTGTCAACCGGGCTTCTGAAGCGAGCAAATCATAAAAACTTTGATCCAGCACCTCTTCCCGAGGCCGATAGCCAATCGCAAAAAGCTTTCTTCGGTTGTCCAATAGAAATGAAAAATCCATCTCCAAATAAAACTTGGCGCAACGATCCATGACGTTCACCAATCTCTCAGTGGTTCTGCGGACGTGAAAGGCCATCCGCTCCAATTCCAGAGCTAAATCAGAAGCCCAAGTCTGTAACAATTTCGATTTACCGGCTTCGAATAAATGGAAGCCTTGCCAAATCCTTAGTTCAGCAACTGCGAGCAAACACCGGTCTTCCATAACATTCAAAGACATCGGTTCAAAAATAACGGAAAAGGTTTCCGGTAAACCTAAATCGGTCAATTCCTGCAAAGCGGAAAGCAATTCTAAATTTGGGAAGAACCCTCGGATATCCCTGCATATTCCCTGCATGTTGGTGCGGAAAAATTCCGCCCGTGACTCAACCTCACGGGACGTCGGTTCATTGAGTTCCATTGCCATGGAACGGGCCAAATCCATTACGTTTTCCGTGTGCAATTCCCAAGCGCTCAAGCGGTGCACCCATTCAAATGCATTGACGGGAATTGGAGATATGGTTTCCTGAAGTTTGTCTATAGCTTCCAGAAGATGCTTTCGACCGAATGAAAAAGT
>JAYUHW010000010.1:0-4004 GCA_043766615.1 Fibrobacteria bacterium
CCGGACGGCGTAAAAATTCATGCGGTATTGCTGGAAGAAGCCAGCGTTATCAAGCGTGAACTCTATGTTGCCGTTACCCTGGACCGCGCCAAGGCCAATATCGTATTCATTCTCAGCCCCGAGGGCGGCATGGATATCGAGGAAGTTTCTGAGAAGACTCCCGAAAAAATCAAGAAATTTTATCCCGCTTGGGGACGTAACCTGGATGCTAACTTGATGACGGAGGCAGCGGCCTTCCTAGGCCTTACCGGACCGCAAGTGGCGCAGTTCGGAGATGTGCTTCAGAAGCTCTATCGCATTTATCAGGAAAAAGATTGCACCCTGCTAGAAATCAATCCGCTGGTTGTGAATGGGGAAGGTAGCCTCTCCTTGCTCGATTGCAAATTCGACATCGATGAAAATGCCATCTATCGTCAGAAGGATACTGGCGGAGACCCGGACGGGGAAAAGGACCCTTCTGAAATTGAGGCTTCCAAATATGGTTTGAGTTATATCCGCCTAGACGGTGATATTGGCTGCATGGTGAACGGCGCCGGATTGGCCATGGCCACCATGGACATTATTGCCCATTACGGATCTCAGCCCGCCAACTTTCTGGACGTGGGAGGTTCGGCTTCGGAGGAAGCGGTTACCAAGGCTTTCGAAATCATCACCGCGGACAAAAACGTCAAAGGTATTTTGGTCAACATTTTCGGCGGGATCATGCCTTGCGACCGAATTGCCCGTGGCATCATTGGCGCGGTCAAGTCAACGGGTCTTAAGGTTCCTTTGGTGGTTCGCCTGGAAGGAACCAATGTTAAAGAGGGCAAAGCCCTGATAGAATCATCCGGACTGGATTTGGTCAGCGCCGAAAACCTGGAATCTGCCGCCAAACTTGCGGCCCAAAACGTCAAAGCCCTCGACGCTAAGAGCGGTGGCGCTCAAAGCGCAAAGGGAGGAAAATAACATGGCCATTCTAATCGACAAAAATACCCGTCTCATCACCCAGGGCATTACTGGAAAGGCCGGTTTGTTCCATTCGCAACAATGCCGCGACTATGGCACTAAAGTGGTCGGAGGTGTCACACCAAAAAAAGGCGGCACCAGTGTAGATGGTTTCCCCGTATTCAATTCCGTTGCGGAAGCCGTTCAGGATACCGGAGCCAATGCCACCATGCTTTTTGTCCCGGCACCTTATGCGGCTGACGCCATTCTCGAAGCCGCCGATGCGGGTGTTCATCTTATTGTGGCCATTACGGAAGGCATTCCCGTGATGGATATGCTCAAGGTGCACAATTATTTGCGTGGGAAAAAATGCATTTTGATCGGACCAAATTGCCCCGGACTTGTGACCGCCGGCGTTTGTAAAATCGGCATTGCGCCCGGCGCCATCCATTCTAAAGGCCGGATTGGTATTGTGTCCCGTTCCGGCACGCTCACTTATGAAGCCGTTCACCAAACTACCGTGGCAGGCCTGGGCCAAACCACGGCCGTCGGCATCGGCGGAGATCCTATCCATGGATTAAGCCATGTAGACGTGATCAAGCTGCTGAATGAAGATCCAGAAACGGAAGGGATTATCCTAATCGGTGAAATTGGCGGCAGCGATGAAGAAATTGCCGCAGCCTATATCAAGCAGAACGTCAAAAAACCGGTGGTTGGTTTTATCGCCGGAGCCTCCGCTCCCAAAGGCAAACGCATGGGACATGCAGGCGCCATCATTGATGGAACATCAGGCACCGCCGAGGCCAAAATCAAGGCGCTTACGGAGGCGGGTGTTAGCATGGCGGTTACTGCCGGAGAAATCGGCAGCCGAATGGTTGCAGCCATGAAGGCTGCGGGGAAATAAGTACTTCACAATAAAGTCGTTAACGCAAAGGACGGATAAAAATGGCAAGAGCAAAAATAGCCCTGGTGGGCGCGGGACAAATCGGCGGAACCATGGCCTTGGTGGCGGCTCAAAAACAATTGGGTGACATCATTACTGTGGACATCATGGAAGGCGTGCCCCAGGGCAAAAGCCTGGATATCATGCATGGTCGTTCCTTGATTCCCACTTCCAGCCAACTGACCGGTTCCAATTCCTACGATGCCATTGCTGGGGCAGATGTGGTGATCGTAACCGCCGGATTGCCGCGCAAGCCGGGCATGAGCCGCGATGATCTTCTCGACGTCAATTTTGGAATTGTTAAAACCGTGGGTGAGAATATCAAAGCCAAAGCCCCGAATGCTTTTGTCATCGTGGTAACCAACCCGCTCGATGCCATGGTCTATGCCATGCAGCGCGTAACTGGATTCCCGGCCCATCGCGTGGCGGGCATGGCAGGTGTACTGGATTCAGCCCGCTTTGCCGCCTTGGTGGCCATGGAACTCAACGTTTCCAATGAAGATGTGCAAGCATTGGTCATGGGTGGGCATGGGGATACCATGGTTCCTTTGATGCGGTATTGCTCCGTAGGCGGCATCCCCGTCACCCAACTTTTGTCTCGCGAGAAACTGGACACCATCGCCAAGCGCACGGCCAATGCCGGTGGGGAAGTGGTGGCATTGCTTAAAACCGGTTCAGCGTTCTACAGTCCAGCCTTGTCCGCCATCCATATGGCGGAAGCCTATCTAAAAGACAAAAAGAATGTCTTGTCCTGTGCCGCCAAACTGAATGGCGAATATGGAGTGACCGGCCTTTATGCTGGAGTTCCTGTGATTATGGGAGCTGGCGGTATCGAAAAGGTATTGGAAGTGGAACTGGATGAAACCGAACGCAAAATGTTCGACGTGTCCATCGCGGCCGTAAAATCCTTGGTGGAGTGGGTCGACAAAAAGATGGGTGCCTAGGCCGAGACCGGGCAAGGAGCAGGGGTTGCAGTAAACTAGGGACGAAGCAGCAAAACTCTGATTCCCTTTTCTTGGCTAACCACCAAGGTCTGCATCCTTTGCTCTGGTACAAAGCGGCCCAAGATATTTAATCCCGATGGCCTGTCCGTTGCCTTACCATTCATCAGCTGGTTCCGCACTAAGGGTTGCAGAAAGGTCGCGCTGGGTATGGTGACCTGTATATCTACCCATCCTTCTTCGGTCCAGACACCGGTATTGATAGCTAAGGCTTTGAAGGTGGTAGTCCCATACTTATCCTGAAACTCTTTCCCCGGTGTCAGCACCCCGTCATTTTCATCGCTGCTGGTTTTGGAACCCGGTGTAGTATCCAGAAACCACGCGTCCAAGTTGGTTGCACTTTTGAATCCCTGGAAACTCACAGTAGCTCCTAGGCGAGCCGACGTATTGACGGTTCTGTATTCAAACCAATACCCGTAATTGGCGTTGCCGGAAGGAATGCGGAGGCCAATTACCCGGCCTTTATGTACGGCATTATCATGGGCGTAGATTCGATAGACACCGCTGGTTTTTATTTCCTTGATTTCGTTCGAATCTTTCCAGCCCACTCGTAGTTTATACAACATGTTGAAATGTGCCGTGCTGCCACCATGTCCCATGACGTCAAATGGATTGCCGTATTCATTGGTCTGGGACGTGGTACCGGGCACGCCAAATATATCGGTTCCTGCTTCTATGGAATGTGCATGGGGCAATCCCAAGGAATGGCCGAGTTCATGCGCGGTAACTCCGGCACTATAATTTCCATTGATCCAGTCTCCGTCGCGCATGTTGGAAAGGCCGCCCCAACCCACGTTTATTTCCGGGAAGCTGGCGATATACACATCATAATCCACTCCCACCTTGAGACCGGCGGCGCTTATTTGGGATGAAATCCAGGATTGCAAACTGTTGAAGTTTGCTCCGTA
Source organism: Fibrobacteria bacterium (assembly GCA_043766615.1). Classification (GTDB taxonomy): domain Bacteria; phylum Fibrobacterota; class Fibrobacteria; order UBA11236; family UBA11236; genus Chersky-265. The sequence goes on from JAYUHW010000010.1 coordinate 3,777, forward strand.
GGTTGCCTTGTCACCGGGAGCAGTAAGGATGGTCGGGTGGATTTTGAAATCAAAGCCAAAGGTGTTTCTGGACATGGAAGCATACAGGAGATTGATGGTTGCATTGGTCTTGTTTATGGTACTGTCCGTAATAGTGTAGGGGCCATCGGAGAAGGATACCTTGAAAATCAAAGCCCGCAGCTTACCGCTCCAAACTTTTGCCGTGGCTGGCAATGTGGTAGCTTTCAT
>JAYUHW010000011.1:0-55871 GCA_043766615.1 Fibrobacteria bacterium
AACTTTCCGAACTGGGATCTGGCTATACTAAGGGTAGTCAAGTCACCCTGCACTGGGACGGTCGAAACTATCGTACTCAAATAGTGTTCATTCGGGTGCTTCTGGATGGACACTCCACATGGCATAAGTGGATTGGCCGCGATCATTAACTCGTCCAGGCTTCTCCAAGCTACCTTAGTTTCAAAATAAATTTAAGATTCCAAATTATATTACCGATACGACTTTTGGGGGGCGCTGCATGAGTTCCCTATTTCAAGGAGTCGTATGGAAAGTATTTCCATTCAGGCGTATTCTGCGCAATTGCGTATTTATTCAAGTTCAACGGATCCTCCGAAACCGAAATTGGCTGATCCTTCAAGTGGAACTTCATCCAATACTGCAAATCGTTCTTCCGATTTACAAAACCAGGATGGTGATTCGTTCACGATGAGTCTGGAGGCTAGAATAATCCAGATTTCCATGACGCGTTCCGACGACGGCGCGCAGATTTCCGGCAAAGGGATTGGCCGGACGCAGGGAATGGATTCCCAGGAGAACGATTCGCAATCTGGTGGAGTATTCGGTTCTGGATTGGTTAAAGCCCTGATGCAAGCCTTAGGAGGATTCCTTGGGAATGATGGGGCCAGTGCCACCGACAAGGCTGTACCGGTCGAGTCGGATGGTATTCCGGAACATAGGCACCACAACCACTCTCGCACAGGTCATATGGGTAATCCAGAAGAAGTGGCGAGTAAGGTGCTCCAGCATCTGCAATTGGAGCATGCGGAAAGGGGCGGTTCCTTGCAAACCTTTGTGGATGACATTCAAAAGCGGATGGAGAATCGAAGAAATGACCGAAACAGCAAGGCGGACGCGTCTGGCAGCTTTCGATCTGAAGTCGATTCACTGATTACATCCGGTTTAAATGCATGGGCTCAGACAGGAGGTTCTTCTCTGCAAACTTGAACTCTATCTCTAAAAGGTATTTTGGTTTTTAAGGCACGGAGGCCCATGGTGAAAGGCAAGGACGCCTTTTCTCTCGAAAAATAAACACACTAGGCTATTCCGTAACGTTCAACGTATTGAATGATTTATAAAATGATGCGACAAGGGTCGCATACAGTGCCACGTTATGACTGCTATCAATTAAGGCAAATTCCAATCCGTTTTTATCCACTACAATATCAATTTTTGAAAAGTCCACATTTGCAATCCACTTATTCGGGAAAAATTCAATTTGACAATTGTATGCTTTAACCTTGTACCACCCAAGCAAGGCGGTTTTTGAATATGTCATGTGAATTTCATTAGCTGTTGGTAAGGAAAACAGAAAATGAGTGCCCGAACTGGTCGATCCAGAAGTGGATTTCAAATTACCAACATCGGAAAGGACTCCTTTTATATATCCAATATCCGAAAACCCTGTAAAATCCATGGCAGTCGGATTCAGCGCTCTATGTTCATCGACCTTGAACTCCAAATTGATATTTTCCGGGACCTGTGAACCTAATTTTTCCACTTTAAGATTGGCGTTTTTATCGGCACCGGTAAAATCGACTGGATCACTGATGGAATCTTCCGCCCACAGCAATTTCTGAATTGTGGTATGTGTGACGCTGTCTTTTAGTGTATACGAGGCTTCATGCACTAACATTTTAAAATGCTGAATAAGTATCGAATCGCTCTTGGAGGATTTTGCCGCATACTTTCCCATTCCAAGGATAACCGGATTTTCAGAATAGTCTATTTTGAATTCCGTACGCAGCAGCCTCTCGTCTTCCGCATTGCCGATCTCCGTGAAACACCCATTTGAAAAAAATAAAATTCCGGTCAAAACCAATAGAATGAATGGGCGCGCCGTGCAGTTCATTTTGTTTTCCCTTTGCTGAGTGGGAAAAGCTGAATATTCACCTGGACGATTCTATCGCCGTCGCCGTCTGATGCAGCAAAATTACGCAACTCTTTACGCATAAGTTGAATTTGCTTCTTCAAATTTGGCAATTCGGATTCCTTAATGGCGAAACATACCGAGGAAATATCACGTTCTTTACCCGGCACTTCATCTTGCGCCCAGCCGGCCAGTTTGAGCATTTGAGCGTGGTAATTCTTAACTAGAAAAGACTTAATTTCATCATCCGTTGTAATATCCGGCTCAGCTGGCTTGTAGCCGTTGGCCGTCTTTTTAATCACACCGGAAACTAGGAGCATTGATAAAGCTTCCTCGACTTCGTAGGGTTCAACCCGTGGCAGCAATTGACTTGAAATCCAGGCTGGACTATTCCGAAAGCCTTTTAAATTGAGCATTTCACGAATCACGATATTATACCACTTTCGAAAAATCTGGAGTTGCGATACCTCCAGTTTTTGGAAGGTGGATTTCGAGGTGGATTGTACCAGTTTCTGGTAATAAAAATTCTTTTCTTCCAAAGTAAGTGCTTGGTTGAAAAACACCAAGTTTTCAAAATATTGCGTACGCTCTTTATCTAAATCAAGCGCGTCTGACAATTTGACTAAAGTTTTTTTACTGAGGTTTCGCTTGCCTTCCATCAAAAATTTCAGCAAACCATGGCTTGGGAATTTTGCCTTTTTAGCGAAGAAGCGCAATGAAAATTTTGGGTTCGCCTGCTTCTGAGCCTGGTAATAGTCCTGTAAATATTGCCGGTAGTTCGAATAGTTGAGGAGATCCGGCAACTTGATGGTGCTCTTCATAAACATAAAAAGTAACCTCGATTAAAGCCTTTGCCTGGACTTTTAATGGTGGCTTGTACACAAAAGAGTACAGAACATGGCCAGTGCGAAGCCCCAATCTTCACGCCTTCATTAACTTATCAAAATGCGGACGAATGCAAATCAGACCAATCCTAGAAATAATGATGAAATGGGGCTTTTCAAGTTAAGCTACCTGGCCGTAGTGGGTTGCTTAGTAATAGTAAACTGCGAATTTGCGCCTAAATTAGCCGTGCAATCGGACCTATTGGCAGGATCTGGGTCAACGCCAGCTTCTCAAAAGGGGCCGAGTTGCAATAGCTGCCACACCTATCCATTGCATGATGTGAATCACAATTACCACCTAATGTCTGCCAACGTCAATCGAAACAACCTAGGCCAGCCGGAGCTGAATGCCGTTACTACCTGTATGGATTGTCATTTCAATTCCATCCGTCACTTTTCCTATGTCCATTCCGATACCACCTGGATGGTCTCAAATGGAGTAGAGCTTACCGGGCATTTTCATGCAAGCGACAAGATTATGAAGACTGTCAGCTACCCAAGGTGGCGCCCTCTACCCTATGCGAATATGGATACCACGCGTAAGGAAGCCTTGGCAACGGAAATCGACTCCTTGGTGTTTCGTCAAGCCCGCATGGGTGAAATGGTTGAATGGATGACATCTTGGGCGCATAACAACGGCGTAGTCGATGTTGCCTTTGCACCCAATGATATCACGAAACCGGAATTTTTGGTTTCAGCCTACCGCCCAAAAGATTTGTCCTGTTCAACCGTTACCTGTCATAATCAGCGTGATCCCGGCTATCGCTGGATGTCACCCAGACTTGGACTGAGCAATTGCCCGTCACTAGATGGTCATGATCCTACTTGTCCTGGTGAAGTAGGGCCACCCGTTTCCCCATCGGTAGCCCCATGAATAAAATGAATCGGGACAGCATATTTATCTGCTTCATAATTTTGGTAACCTTGGCGTTACTGAGCGGATGCGCCTTTGTTCCCCAGGCCAATCGCGAATTCTTAAGCGACCCTATCATGCAACGGCATGATGACAATTTGGAAAGCGCTCTGGAAGGCCATGACATGCCACGTCGTGAGGGATCGGTGGGCGGCAGTTCCGGTTCAGGTGGCGGTTGCGGATGTTAAGTAATTACACGGCAAACCACGCTCTGACGTGGATTGTTATTTGTTGCGGGCTCCTGCAGGCAGAGTCGGGAAACACTTTAGAAATTAAGCATGAGTATTTCTGGGACCGAAACAGGGTCTGGAATCATACGCCCAGTTTCTCGTTGAAAAAATATTTTTCCAGAAGTTGGAGCCTGGGTTGGGAGCAGGAGTTGGACATTGTCAGCGGTGCCTCCCGAAGACTCGGTGCCGATAAGGTTGGACTATTTGGAAATCGGGAAGTAGATGCCGTTTCCAATGCATCCAAAGTGGAGGTCCGGCATTCCGAAAATCCTTCTCTAACTTATTCTCATAAAGGGGTGGCAATAGACGCCTCATACTATATCAGCAGGGAAAACGATTATTTCTCTCAATCACCCGCTGGTTCCATCGCGTGGGATTTCAATGATCGAAACACTACACTAGGTGTGAACTATGCTGAATTCTTCGATAGGTTTGTACCCAAAGGCGCATACACTGGATTGGGAGGCAGGAAACGCATCACCAGTATGGGTGGAACCGTTGCGCAGTCCCTAACCTCATTAACTTTGGTTGGACTAACCGCGACCTGGATACAAAGCCATGGCTTTCTGGGGCACCCCTACAATCCTCCCGTTGACGTAAGTGGAACCATGCTTTTGGAAAAAGTACCCGACACCAAACAGGCCGTGGCCTTATCAGGACAAATCGTTCAGGGGTATCATGTAGGTCAACGACTTGGATCCATAAACCTGGATGCCCGCAGGTATCAAGATGACTGGGGAATGAAATCTTCGACCATTGATTTCAAATTGAGCCAGTATTTTACAGAGACCTCTTTTATCCGTTTTCGTCTAAGGTATTACAACCAATCCGGTTCTGTTTTTGCTAAACCCACGTATACAGGTCAGGAAACCTATCGGACGGGGGATATCCGATACTATCCGTTTACATCCTGGCTTGGGGGTGTAAAAATCTCATCCGTTTTTCCTGACAGCTGGGGAGAATCCCTTTTCCTCCCGGATCGTTGGGATATCAAATATGATCAAACTTTTCGGGATACGCGCGGGGATCCCGTTGGCACTGGCGCAGGAGTTCCTCGAAGTATTACCTATCAGCTCTATGCACCTGAAGATGCATATATGCAGGGCGTGTTTATGTTTGGCCTGTCTTTCAATCTATAAAGGAGAACCATAATGAAAATTTATTTACCCCATATGCTCTTCAAAACAGTCGCTCTATTTTGCATTGCTGGCCTATTTCAAGCTCAGGCCGCCAAGTTCACCAGATTACCTGAATTCACACTGCCGGATGTCGATGGAAAGGCTTGGAGCAGTTCCGCATTAAATGGAAAAGTATGTGTGGTTGATTTTTGGGCGACATGGTGCAATACCTGTAAGGAAACCATTCCCAAACTCGCCGAGCTGAGTAGTAAATACAAGGACCAAGGGCTTGTGGTGGTCGGAATCAGTGTTGACAAAGGCTCTTCCGAAAAAATAAGCAAGTCCGCAAAAAAACTTGGCATCAATTATTTGGTTTTACTCGATAAGGACAATTCGCTCAGTAAATCCTTTGGCTTCACGGGCATCCCTTCTCTATATGTTTTTGACGGTCACGGAAATTTGAAAACAGCGATGCCGGGATACGATCCCGATCAAGAAAAACAACTGACCATTGCTACGGATCAGGCCCTAGCCGATCAAGTCGCGGAAACCGATAAGTTCAAGTCAATGGAGAAGGATAAGGAAAAAGAGAAAGAAAACGCCCGACTGGAAGAATTGGCCTTGGCCTCAAAAACGCAGGAAGGCTCGAGCAAAGTGTCGCATACCCGCGATGTTAAAAATAAAAAAACCAAAAAGAAGGCGGGAACATGATCAGCAGTCAAAACTTAAGCACAGCTCTTTCAACCGGTTCCATTGGGGCCATAGTGTTGTGCTTCTTAGCAGGAGTTGGTTCCAGCTTTACCCCATGCATTTACCCTTTGATTCCCGTTACGATAAGTATCCTGGGCACTCGAAATGCGGAATCAAAATTTCGCGGATTCTTACTCACCCTGTTTTACGTTGGAGGGATTGCCACAACTTACGCAGCCCTGGGAATGGTGGCAGCATTCACAGGCTCCCTATTTGGTTCCCTAAGCTCCAATTCATGGGTGCTCCTGGGCGTGGCCGCAGTTGTCATGGCCCTTGCGCTTAATATGCTCGATGTTTTTCAAATCAATTTTGCTCGACTCACTATGGGCGGGAACGGCCAGCATAAACAAGGGTTGTTTTCAAATTTTATCTATGGTTTGACGTTCGGACTTGTGGCCTCACCCTGCACGGCACCTCCACTAGCTGTCATACTCGCTTGGGTTGGATCTACGCACAATGTAATCATGGGTCCTTTGCTCCTTTTTGTTTTTGCTTTGGGTATGGGTTCCATTCTGATTATGATTGGCACATTCTCCTCTTTTCTCACCCGACTTCCACGTTCCGGCATGTGGATGGTCTACATCAAAAAAATCATGGGTTACATGATGGTTTTGATGTCAGGGTACTTCGTATTCCAAGCCGGCGTTCAATGGTAAAACCATCAATTAAATGGAGTCAAAAATGAACAGAAAAATTATTTCAACTGCCACGGCAATTCTGATCACTTTCCTCTGCATAACACGAAATAACGTAGTCGCCCGTCCCGATGCAGTCTCAGCCGCCAGCCTAACAGTAGCCGTCACCAGCGTAACGGCTACCACCGCTGTCATTACTTATTCAAAGGACAAATATGATTACGGAACACGGACGCTTTGTTATGATCCCGCTCCAGCTGTAGCGAAGAACAATTGCACAATTAAAAATGCCGCTGGAAATCAAGGAACATTCACCATCTCCGGATTAACATCCGGCATCGTCTACAATTTCAATATTCAAGCCATTGATACCCAAGGAGGAGAGAAACCTTATGCAACTGCTGGTTCCTTTACAACCTTAACTTCGACGGTTGTTTCTCCCGCTAGTATATCTACCCAGCCAGCCAATCAAACCGTCAAAGTCGGCTCAGCAGCGACATTTAGTGTTATTGCTGCAGGCACCCCCACCTTGACCTACCAGTGGCGGAAAGGCACGGTTAATATCAACGGCGCCACTTTGGCCAGCTATACGACGCCAGCAGCGGTAATTGGTGACAATGGCAGCCTGTATTCCGTAGTAATTAATAACGGTGCCATGCAACCTGTTACAAGTGCGAACGCAATTTTGACCGTACAACCCGTTACCCAAATCGTATCCAATTCCCAAAGACTGCACGATTCCCATTCTATCCACGGCGAAGCCTATGATCTTAAGGGGCGGTCCATTCTTAAAAAAGGTAACCACGCAGCTTCCTCCGTAGGACCCATAAAATAGTTTTGGCCCAATCCCCGTTCTGATTCTCCCCCTACTCCTGTTCCAGGGGAGAATCCTATATTTTTTTCCTATAATAGAATCCTGTATACCTTGCAAGGAAGTTAAAATGCCGTTCCGATTCGTGGCTCCATTTTTGGCCTTATTTATTATCAATTGCCAAGAGACGACAAGAACACACAATTGGTTTGCCATGGATACGAACATGGCCGTTTCCCTTTTTGGGTCCACCCCTGTTTCCGATGACAGTGTCTTTTACCGTCTGGAAGCCGAAACAGAACGATTAAACCTTCTCTTTAGTGATTTCTCATCCCGTTCCGCTTTATCAGAAATAAAGGGTCACATCGGTGATACGGTAATGGTGCACCCGGAAATATATCAAGTTCTAAAAATCGCACTAGATGTAGGCGAAGCCACTCACGGTTCTTTTGATATCACCCTGCATGATTTGAAATGGATGTGGGGCCTCGGAAGTGGACAAACCGGTCACATACCAGATTCGACAAGCTTAGATTCCCTTCTGAAGGAAAATCCTACGTATCATTCGCTGTGGGAGACGCCCAACCATAGGCCTCCGCTGACCTTACTTCCAGGCAATCGAGCCGTGCTGCATCGCGAAAATACCCAAATTGATTTAGGCGCTATCGCCAAGGGTTTTATAGTGGATAAGCTACATGCATTGCTCGATTCCCTTGGTTGCCCCAACCATATTCTACAAGCCGGAGGAGAAATTCGGCTCGGTGGAAAAAAACAGTCCGGCGCCTGGAGCATCGGCATACGACATCCCCGCGCGGCAGATTCCTTGAGCGGTTTGATTTCAACTACCACCCCTAAAGCTATTTCTACATCCGGGGATTATGAACGGTTTTTTGAATCCGATGGAAAACGTTATCATCACATCTTTGATCCCCGAACAGGTAAACCGGCACCCGTATATTGTGGTGTGACTGTTGTTACAGATTACAGTGTTTGGGCCGATGCCATGTCCACGTCGCTTTTTATTCTTGGCCCGGAAAAAGGCATGCCTGTAGCGCGTCAGTATCATACCAGCGCAGTTTGGTTTGAGGCGCGGCCTACTGGGTTATGCGCCATCCCCATGCCGGAAATTTTGCCCTTACTAAATCTACAGGGAATTTCTACCTGCAGCTCCCGATAAGGCCAGTATTGCAAACCCGCACATTTTTTCGCCCATTCGACGTTCTTGTTATCCTGTTAGTAATTGGTTCCGGCGCATGGGCCATGCTGACTTTTCGTTTTACTGAAGGCAGCCGAGCAGTCGTCTACATCGCCAATAAAAAATTCGCCTGGTACCCTTTGGCAGGCGAGACAAAACGGATCGCCATCCCATCTCAAATAGGAATAGTGTGGCTAGAAATAGGATCGGGCACAGCACGCGTAGTCAGCTCACCCTGTCCCAATAAACTTTGTGTTAAAACCGGAGTGGTTCGCCACAGCCATGAAGAAATCGTTTGTCTTCCGGCCAAGCTCCTGCTGACACTAGAAGGCCAAGATGGACCCGGACCCATGAAAGCCGGAGCCGATGCCATCACCTATTAAGAAATTAAATCTCAACGCGGTGAAGCCACAGGCTTTTGCCTTGGCACTATTGATTGCTACCAGTCTGCAAATCATGGAAAACCTGGTGCCGCGCATTCCACTGTTTCCCTGGATGCGAATTGGGCTTTCCTATGTCATTATTCTCCCTTTTCTCCTCGAGTACGGTGCGGCCCCCGCCTTTACACTTCTCCTGGCCCGTAACCTAATTGCCGTTCTATACGGTGGCCAACCGTTTTCGACGTTCCTGATCGGTACGGGAGCCGGTGCCCTGGCACTGTTGGGCCTGGGGCCAATGATTCGTTGGCTCACCCATCAGCGATTTCTGGGCGTTCTTGGTGCGAGTGTTCTTTTAGCCACAGCTTTTAATTTGGCGCAATTGGCATTGGTCAAATGGCTGCTCATTCGCCATGCAGGTTTCTATTTCATGATTGGACCCATGTTGGCTTGGTCGCTTTTTTCTGGAGGGCTCGTGGCCGCGTTGGTCCATTATTCCGAATCCGATTTATCGCGCATGTTCACGATAAGCGATAGTGGACCCCAAACTCAACCCGTGAGTCCATCCACGATTTCAAAACAGCCTTTCAACAACTTGCACTTTGGCTTTGGTTTAGCCGCCCTAGTTGGATTACTCCTTGGCAATTTATTTTGGATTCAAATTCCAGCACTGATTATTCTCATCTGGTTCTCACCCGATCGCGGTAAGCGGCTCATAGCTGCGTGGCCTTTTTTCTTCTACATCGCCTATCTGCACTTGTTCCATACACCGGGGAAGTTCTTTTTTAGAGACTGGGTAACCTATGAAGGACTGTCCCAATTTGGCGTCAATTCCTTGCGGCTCGCCAATACCATTTTACTCGGCAGGATGCTGTCGCAAAAGTTTCCCTGGAAACTGGCTAGAAATGCTAAATCGCCTTACTTGCAAGGCTTTCTCATGTCGTTGCCGTTGCTGACTAATATGTTTGAATCGAGTATGGAATTTGGTAGAGTGATTGGTAGGCAGTTTTTAAAGGGTCAACGAAAGGGTTTGCTCACACCGGCCTTTGAGGCGTGGCGAACCAAAATGGATGCTGGGACCAAAGATGCCCTTTAAATGATGCGTAGCTTTTAAAAAAAGTAGGCAACTTTGCTGGACCAATACCATTCACTGGGCTTGAAAAGTACGGCTTCCATCGCTGGTGGATTATTGTCTCCGTAGCCTTTGAAAATGCCGGGACGGAAATGATCACTGGCAGCTTGGATGCTTATTTTAACATGCTTTTGAAACACCTTAGACCCATATAATGACCATTTAAAATTATCTTCGGAATAGTTGGTATCCAACTTCCCGATAGGAAATGGTGTAGGTGCACCGTAATGGTTATAACCAGATAAATCGTCTTTGAATTTTGCAGTATACCTCTCAAACTCAAAAGAGAGCCGATCCAAAACCTTGAAAGTAGGCAAATTAATGCCAACCATAATTGGCATCCTATTTGAATAATTTCCGTAAAGAGCCCTGTATGGTAAACCATTGTCCAATCCAAGGAGGGCTACCTCCCCGTAGATTTTTAAATCCTCTGGACCAATTAATTCCAAATGCCCGAAAAGTGCCTTAAGGTCAATGGAGGCATTGGCCATGACTTTAGTCCCTTTAAAGGAAATCCGAGTTGTATCGTCCACTACTGGTAATGTATCAATATAAATATTATTGGTATCAGATGTTATCTTGTTATCGATCGGAATCATGTGATAAAAATTGACCCCAGCTCCAATTCGGAAGAACCTACCAAAAGTATAGCTCGTAACATATGCTGGAGAAATGTCCCAGTAGGGATAATATTCTGTTTCAAAGGCAAACAGAATATCGTTTTCAAAGCCACCTGTTTGGTGGTGGAATTGAAAACCTAAAGTATTGGCAACGGGCAGTACGTATTTCGTTTCAAAACCGGATAGCACATATCCTGGATAGACCGGCCCGCGCAATAAGTACAGGCCCAAATTTTGGGCATCAGGATTATAATCATACGCGAATAGCCCGGCACGAACGGAAAATTTGGTTTCGCCTTCATCCAAAACTCTGTAGTTGAAATTAGCGTTGGAGACATAAGGTGACACATCGACAGGAGCATATCCCCCCTCTCCATAATTTGCGGACAAAGAATGCCCGGCAACAGCACCAATGCCAGCCTCGATTCTAAGTTTTTCGGAAGGATTAATTGCAAAAGAGAACTGGGCTCCTGAGGAAATGAGCGGCTTCCAATCTAACCGTTTCCCTTGCGTCGTATCACTGCTTTTTACAATTGAAGCATACTGCATCCAGCCTGCTGCATGAAATGTTTTGTTCGAAAAATCGACAGCATGTACTGACGTAGCGACCATTGCTATTGCACTTATCCCTTTGACGCCATTAATGCGAAGGATTTTCAAAAATGTGCAAAGACTCATTGATGCCTTCCTGAAGTCCTAGAAAAAATACGCAAGTTTAGTAGTCCAATACCAATCTTCAGGCGTTCGCATCGCCTCGATTCCTGCGTCCTGATCGTGGTTTCCGCCTAAACGCAGGTGATCGTTTGCGACCTGGGTAGATAATGCCAGGTTTCCAAGCAAAACCTTTGAAACATTCACCGACCATTTCCAATCGTCTCGTTTAGTATTGATTCGAGGATCGTCCACAACTGAGACCCAAGATCCGTTTCGAGCAGCTAAATTATCACCTGAAAGTTTGTTGGCATAATATTCGATTTCTATTGAAGAAGTCAGGAAATTAAAACCTGGAAGGTTGACTCCGAACATAATAGGCATGCGGCGTAGGATCTTGTTATACAACTTGGCATAGTTATGCACGCCAATAATTCCAACTTCACTGTAGATTACCAAATCATCTTTTCCAAAAAGACTTATTGCGTTTGAAAAAAAAGCTTTTGGATCCAATCTTAAGCGCGCGATGGCTTTAACGCCGCCCAAGGAACCGAGAATTGTATCGATAACTACCCCAGAAGTATCCTTGACGACAATAAAACACGGATTTTCTTGCCCTCCGTTGGCATACGGGCCGAGGAAGTTCGCGTTACAATCCTTGCCAGGTGAGGTAAGTTTCTTATTCATAGGAATCAAACGGCTGAAATTAATGCCAGCACTGAGATCAAATCCTTTAAAGGCCGAAATTGTCATGACATCTGCAACAGAAATATCGTAAATTGGCTTCTCATCCATTTCGGCATTGACAATTAAATCATTTTGCCAGGATCCTGCTTTCAATTTCCCAATCATTCCAAAAATATTTCCGGAACCAGAAACCAAGGTACCTGGATAAACATACCCGTGTAATAGATATAATCCCAGATTCTTGGCATCAGGATTGTAAGTGTAGCCCATGGAACCAAAACTGAATTGTAAGCCACTCCCAACTGCATAGCCGCCCGAAGAGTAAGTCAAACGGGCTTCTGATACAAATGGGACCCAAAAGGGATACCATTTATTAGCCTGCCCCGGAGCGCCTCTGGCCAAATGGACCATTATGGTTCCTATACCTAAACCGCCGTCCCAATTATTATCAATCACAGCTTTAGAGGTTAGAACTGCACCTGAATTTCCAAGCCAATTATTTTCATAATCGTTGCCGTTACCAGGCAGTGAAAAACTATTCTCCACCCGTCCCAATTGAAGCCACCCTGCTCCATGGTATTCCAATTTTAATTCCTGAGACATTGCGCCATTCGAAATCGCACTCATTAAGAATACCCAAACTAAAACCTGCGTCAATGGCGACCTCGTTGCCCATGCATTCGGATGGCGACTCAAAAGAAATACCCCATCCGAATTAAGAAATACCAATCTTTGGGGGAAGCAAAAGCTTCTTGAGTTCCACCTTCAGCCTTTATTAATCCTGTCGCCACTGGCTTAGGCCTATAATGATCGTTTGCTACCTGACCAGAAATCCTGATATGATTGCTGATGACTTTTTCGGCGAGCACGGACCATTTGATATTATCCAAGGTTTGATTTTCCTTGTCTAGCGCCGTACCTTTGACACGAACAGTATCTGCCTTTGCAGGATCGATTGGATCCGGTTTGATCCAGAAGCCAGTAAGAGTATCGATGCCATAATCCGCATAGCCAACCGGTTTTGGAGAGGGAATGGGATGGTTTTGAATTGTCCAACCTGCTACCGTATTATTGTTTCCAACGCGGGCGAGATCGCTGCGATACAAAGCGCCATAATATTCAACTTCAAGGGAAAGATGCGTCAACCAACCGCCCGTAGGAAAATTGAACCCCAACATCAGGGGGATGCGCTGTGAAATATCAGCATATGCTTTCCCATAATTTTTTAAACCAATCACACCAACTTCCCCGTATAACTTTAGGTCTTCTGGATTTGATAATTGTTTCCCTAGTGTCTTTTGAAGGTCCAATCCGAACATCCCCATCAGCTTGGTGCCTTGGTGCGTGAAAAAAATTGTGTCAGTGGAACCGGGTGTCGTTTCAACATATCGACTCTTTTTGAATCCCAATTCCGCATCACTGAAATATTTTCCGGGTGTTTCCAATTTTGATTTATAGGCAAGTAACCGATAAAAATTTACACCGGCTCCAATTTCAAGTGGGCCTGCCTGAAATTTTGCGATATAGGCAAGACTCCAATCCAATGTCGGAGGAATTTCTCGTTCACAATTCAAAATCAAATCATGTGAAATGGCACCAATTTTTTGATGCAGGTTCAATCCTAAAATCGTACTTTTTGTCGTATCAACTGCAAAGTCCTGGTATCCACTCATCAGAATGCCTGGGTAAACGGGTCCACGCAGCAAATACAAGCCCAGGTTTTTGACATCAGCATTGTATTTATAAGGAAAACTGCCAAGGGTTATGCTTAGCGAAGGTGCAACTTTCTCTCCAAGAAAATAAGTTAATCGGGATTGAGTAAGGAAATTCTGGAAAAGTGAAATAGCCATCAGTTGTTGGGAGCCATTCCCAAGCGAATGGTTTATTTTCTGCACTCCAAAGCCGACCGCACCCACCAGGTTTTCCGAAAGATCAGCCTCAACTGTAAACTGAGCGCCCATACTCTGGAGAGTATTACCATTTAAATTGAGAACATTGTTTGGGGCTGCACCTCTTATCAGCGTATCAGTCATATGCATGATTCGACCGCCATCAAACCACGCCTGACCGTGGATTTGAAAGACTGGCGTCAATTCCGAGTAGGAAAAGGAAGCCAACAATCCAAGGGCTATTCCGCCTAGCGCAAGGGGTTGCATTGCCAAAAATATTTTTTGTGACATAAATTTTTTGACTTGCTTCATCTGAATCACAATAAATTCAAGTTTAGTAACTGGATTATTTATTTAAAGGGATGGACAGACAGGGTAGCAAAAAATAATTAGCCCCCTGAATATCTTGCCGTGTTCTAGTCTCGCTTAATTCTAAGAGTTTCAATCCCATTTATACTTTTGATTTGAATCGAAAGCCAGCCGTGTGCTTGGGTTTTAAAGGCGTGATTAATCTTGCCAGCCGAGCCAGAGAATCTTTCCAAGGTTTTTCCATTCAAGTCCTGGATTATTAATTCGAAATTACTTTCGATAGTTCCTACCAGAGATGTTGGTGTGGCGAAAAGATTGATGGAGGACTTAGTCCTTTTAATTGCAGTCGTTGCAGGTTTCAATACATTACCCTTGTCATCCATTGGTCGCCATTTAATAGCCTTATACCATGAGCCCTTCATCCCAGTAAAACGCTGTCCTTGATGTACTTGGAAACCAATATACCCCGGCGGTGTTGGATAATTCAGAGTCGTATCTTTGATAATAGGGACCCAAACCGTTGCACCGACCTTTCGAAACCAGGAGTTCATATGAATATTTCCGGCACCAGCCACAGAACCTCCGTAGAACTGAACTCTCATTTGGTTCCAGCCATTCACATCCCAGAGCCGCAGATAATCCGCTTGTACGCAGCCAGTAAGTGCGCAGCCATAACTAGCCGGGTTATATTTTGCAGTAGTTGCCGTCCATGATGACCAGGCGGGTTTTCCGCCAATAGATATGTTATTCTCATTTCCATTGTAATCAAATGGCCTATCATCTCGGCCAGTTGGGGGATTATATCCAGCCTCGCCCCATGATCCACCGACTGAGCCACCCCCCAAATAATCCAATACTGTCTGAAAACACACTCCAGTTGCCGTCGTTCGATTAAACAGGCCTCCATCGTTGCCAAAGTCTGGCCAAAAATCAAATACGATTTCATAATTGTTAAATATTTTGTTCGTCATAAGAATCCCACCTACCCCATTTCGAACGCCACTCACTGTACCATCGGTGGAATGTTGGCCACTGTAAATTGCAGGTACGCCTGCATCCGACCCGATTCGGAAAGCGGCGCCCTTGACCCTATCTCCAGACGAATGGTCTGTCAGGCAGCTCTGCCACCAACCCTTTAGAGTGCCGTCAAACAAGGAAAAATATCCGGAATCATCCGGTACGGAAACCACAGTATCTTTGAGCATATTGCCGGTAGGTTCCGGAGCACAAGGGGCGTCTCCGGTAGTGGGTGCGGGCAGAGGCTGTGCCCATGGTAAACTCACCAAAAGCAACCCAGCTAGCATTAAAGTTTTCCCAACATTTTTACTCAAAATCATCTTTTGCTCCTGTATATTGCCAGATTTCTAATATCATAAAGACCGTCGCCAATTTATTATGGCGTTACATTGGTAAACTAACTCCGAGTAAAGTCAAATGCAACCGATCTTAACAGTACGATTGGGTGGAGCAGCCTTATCCGATTACTTTTTGGCACAATTAAAATTTCTTTTGCCATAAAGATAACCGAATATACTTGCCCTTTGCTTACTTTGATCAGTATAAACGGTGGTATTTTTGGTATTTATTCACCCTATATTTAGGAGCAGTCCAGGAGGTTCCATTCGTATATGCCACAATAAATTATAGCTGGTTGCCAAAATATCGAAATGTGCAGCCTCAATAAATCCGAAGTTTTCTCGATTGCAGTAAACAAAATACTTCGAATACCCCCTTGCTCTACCCCAAGAAGCTGGAAATGCTACCTTAAAACGTCTATGTATTCCAATCCATTGAATCAGGAACAAAGCAACCATCCGCGATCCCTTGCCGAATTTCAATATGCCTATCCGGTAGTCTCAAGACGGTCTGGAGGGATTTCCATCGGCGTCAATCTCAATATTGACAAAGCCTGTAATTTTGATTGCCCCTATTGCCAAGTGGATCGAACAATTCCTAGGGAACAGGTAACCATTTCCGTAAATGCTATCCAAGTGGAACTCGAAAAATTGTTGGGTTTTTTCGATGGTCAAGGTGTCTTCCGTATGCCTCGTTTTTCTCCCCTTGCAGATAAGGATAAACTGTTGCGTGACATCGCCATTAGTGGTGATGGCGAACCCACTATGATTCCTGCGTTTGCCGAGGTTTGTTCCATGTTAGCCCGATTGCAAGCAAGTCGTGTCAATCTAGACTTCAAACTCATCCTGATCACAAATTCGACCCTACTGGATAGAAAGGCCGTGCTCGAGGGAATTGGCCACTTGATGACCAAAAACGGGGAAGTTTGGGCCAAACTCGATGCAGGTACGGAAGAATGGTACCAGAAAGTAAATGTGTCCCGCGTCCGCTTAGACCAAATCGAAAGCAACTTGATTGGGCTTGGAAAATTGCATCCTTATAAAATTCAATCCCTGTTTTGCGCGCTATCCGGTGTGGTCCCTTCTAGGGAGGAAGTGGATGCTTATTTGAATAGACTCCAACGTATTCAAGCAGCCGGTAGCGACATTCAGGAAGTACAACTCCATACCTTAGCCAGAAAACCAGCCCAGGCTTCCTGTACACCGGTTAGCGAAGAGTTTCTAAACTCCCTAAAAATCCAGATTGAATCCCAATTTGGAATCCCGGCAAAAATGTATGGAGTGGAGGCCTAAATGCCCTTAACTTTTATCCTTTTACAATGCGTGAATTTTGCCTTGGCAGGAGCCTCTTCGTGGCTGCACTTTCGGAATCCATTGCTTTGGGATGATCAAGCCATTATCATTTCCATTTGCGCAGGTACTCTTAGTGCAAGCCTTACGGCCATTCTACTCGGTATTTCTTTAGTCTTTGGGGAAGAGACAAAATGGGGAGCCACTATGCTCAACCTGTTCTTAACTCTAACCTTTGGGGGGTGGCAGGGATATTTACTTTTCATGCTAAGCCGGGACATGGGTATTTTCAATCTCATCAAAGCACGCCTTGGTTAATCTCCTTATGGAAAAGCCCTTTGAAGAGAGTTGGTTTTTTGCCGACGTAAACTCTGTCGGTGACCGATTTAGGCTACCCTTAGCAGAATCCCTGCATATCCGGAAAGTTCTGCGCATTCAGCCGGGCCGCATGGTCGTTGCCAGCAATGGTAAAGGTGGCGCGTTCCTGTGCGAAACGTTACCGACAAAAAGCGGCGAACTCGAACTTGTCGCGGCCGAATGCATCGAAATGGAAGTACCCCAACCCAAATTGAATATGGTCTTAAGTCTATTGAAGGGAAAGGATTTGGAGGAGCCTATTGATGGCATCTGCCAATTGAATATTCGAGCCGTTCACCTAGTGTCGACGGACCATTCCCAGGAATTCAAAGGCCAGAATTACGATCGACTGGTTGAAAGGCTTCGGGCCAAATCCCTCGTTGCCTTAAAACAATCTAAAAAAGCTTGGCTCACGGAAATTCACGCACCTATTTCCTTACCTGAATGGCGAAATCATTTCAAATCTATGCCATTGATTTTGTCTCATCCTGGGAAAGATCGTTTACCGGTACATTTGGATGAAGAATATGCTGTACTGATTGGACCTGAAGGCGGTTTTTCGAGCGGAGAAATCAGCCAACTTGAAAGGGAAAGTGTCTATACGATAAGCCTTGGTGAAACCCGCATTAGAGGTACACATGCTCCGCTACTTGTATGCGGAAAACTATTAGGACTTGGTCTATTACGTTGAGGCCTGAATCAGAATGGGTTGCCCTTGCAGGAACCAGAGCTACCCGTTTCTTTCCAGATATCATTGCAATTGAAATTGACTCTTGTATCTACGGTCAATTTCGCACTGGAACCTAAATACATCTGGTAAGGAACAGTTGCGGATTTATTGCCATAAATATTCATGGCACCTTTAAACTCTGCTGTCCCCTCAATATGAATAATATTCAAATCCGGTAAGGGAATATTATTTACAATTGAGCCGCCATCAAATGAAGCGGTGCTTATTCCATTTACAAATATTAAGTGCCCACTCCCATAGTTTCCATCATTGAAGACACTGACTCCAGAAGCTATAAGATTAGTTGATATAATTGATCCGCCGTCTATTACTTTGATATACCCATGCAATTCCAACCGACAATCAATGATCGACAGACTTGTAATTCGAACCCATACTCCCTCCGTAAAGACCAGTCCGTCTACCGAGCCGCCACTATTAAAATCAAATAGGCCGCCTGCAACATAGGTATTGGCTTTGTTTCTTCCGCTAATTGAAGTGGGAAAAGTAGAAGCATCAAACCCTCCAAGTATTGTCAGTTTAGAGTTAGGCAATAGGCCTTGAGAGTAACTCCCCGAGGCAATCCAAATCTCCCTACCGGCATTCCCTGCATCCCCAACCACTCCTGCCAAATCTCCGCTTGCCTCTTCCCAGCTTGAACCGCTCCCCGTTCCTCCAGACTTAATGAATATTACGCCACTTCTTCGCCAAACATTCCGGGTGACCGTGGTTTTGTTGCCCAAACTGTCCGCCTCAACTATCAGGCAAGTATTGGACGCCGAATCGGCGGGAAGATTGCAAACCGATTGTCGGTCGACTCCATCCGATTTGTAGAAAATCGTGAAAGAGGATGCGTTCGTTATATACCCTTCTCTTAGCGCATATTGGCCCAATGTTCCTTTTACCACGATGTTTGTAACCACCGGACCCGTTCTATCCAACTGAATTGCAAATATGCCTTCAGCACCCCATCGGCCCATGGAATCTTGCTCCGAAACTCGAATGGTATAGGCACCATCCGTAGCTCCCGATGCCAGGCTCCATTCCGTCTGACTGCCTCCAGGCTGTGGATGGGTTTGATAGGCTGTTTCGGCATTCAACCGAACGCGATAAATTCCATTTCCCCCACCACCGGATGTCCATGTGAATTTCGGATTGTTGGTTACGGCACTAGTTGGTTTTCCGCTGGCGCTGACAACTTTTGGCGCGGCGGCCGGATTCACTTTGATCCGGTAACTGAATGACTTGGCCGCTCCGAGAACGCCTGCCACTTGATCCTTTTCCCGAACTGTAAGCGTGGGCGTTTGATTGTCGGCGAGTACACTGGCGGGCGTATAAGTCGCCGTGGTCAGTTCAAATTCCGTACCCGCATCCAATTTCAAAACATAAACGCCGGTACCGCCGTTGGTCGGTGAAGCCGTCCATGTCCAAGTCGGCTTCTGTAAATCCGTATAGGCGCCATCGGTCCCAATAAAAGTTACAGCGGCAGGTGGAGTCACATCGACGATGATGGCTTTCGAACCGGATGCCGACCAATTCCCAGCTGCATCCCGTTCTTGGACGAATAATGTATGTGATCCTTCCGAGATGGGCGTTCCTGGTTTGAATAACGTGTCGGTTCCCTCCACTGAGGATCCAAAATTCTCGACATCAAGTGCAATTCTGTATTTTCCGTTTCCTCCCGAACCGCCACTGACCCAGGTCCAAGTTGGCTGAGTGGAAGCAACGTAGGCGGGCCCGCTTAAGACCGGTTTATTTGGGGCTAAGGAATCCAAGGTAACTAGGCTGGAAGCGGAAACGGAGCTGCCGGCGATGTCCCGGTACGTGCGTTTGACGGTGTTGAGCCCAACGGCAAGTGTTTCCGTGGTTAAGGAGTCTTGTACCACATTGTTCACCTTCCAGACGACGGAGATTTTGGCCACGCGGGAATAACTGTTATTGGCCGGCGAAACGATATTGACGACCGATCCCTTTACGGCGCTAACCCGTTTTGTCACGATGGTTTCATTGCCTTCGGTATCTCGAACATAGAAACGCACCGAATAAATTTTTTCCAGATTGAACACATAGCTTTCCTCTTTGACCGTTTCGCTGGAATCATCCCAGATGGAATTTCCATCCAAGTCCCATTTGAACTTTACCACCGCGCCGAATTCTTGGGGCGCGACTACTGGAAGAAAGGTCACAGCCTGACCGAGGGAAATAACCGTGTCTTGACCCACAGTCATAATGGGGGAATCGCGCTTCACAATGACATCAACGCTATCCTTTTTTGAACTATCCGAAAGGCAGACGGCGACTATTCTTGTTAAACCTGGAAGTACCGGATTCACTTTTCCATCAGCGTCCACCGCAGCAATAGCGGGGTTTGAGGAAGACCATTGAACTTTTTGTGCACTCGCTAATGGGAAAACTTTGGCCGAGACGTTTTGGCTTACGCCTCCCGTGTAAAGTTTAAGGGTGCGTGGCAAGATTCGGACACTGTCAACATTTTGAATCGCCAGGACGCGCACCTTGAGTGCAGCCTTTTTGGTGATGCTCTCTTTGGATTTGGCAAAAACCTGCGCAACACCTTCACTAAGGCCCACAATGCGCCCATTCTGCAGGCTGATTTTGGAAGAATCACTTATGGAATACTCTACTTCCTGATTCGCCTTGGAAGGCAACACCTCGACAATCAAACTCTCGGCAGCTCCATGCAAATAAAGGTCGATAGAATCTTTAAAGAACCGAACGCTCGTGACGGGTACTGGATCCAAGACTACTATAAAGGCCGTAGAAGCCACGGAAGATTTTTCTTTAGAGGTCGCATGGAGAATCGTCATCCCCTGTTTAATACCCCGCACGGTTCCATCGGCAGATATGAGCGCAATTGTTGTATCCTCAATATGCCAAACCACGAGGTTGCTGGAGCTAGATGGCGTGGCTTTAACGGCAACATGGCCAGTTGCTCCTCCGGCAGCTACAAACAATGTATCCGGGGCAATCGTAATACCCTCGGGTATTTTGGTATTCACTACAACCGTCACATTAACTATTAACCTAACAGCCGGATCCACCTTTAATGAGACAGTAACCATAACGATGCCTGGTTGAAGCGCTTTTAAATAATTGCCCGATACTTGCAGGACTTGGTCATTTGATGAAGCCCAAATTAGAGATTTATTGAAAAGGTTGGTTGGAGTAATGGAAATGACGGGTACGGTCTGTGAATCGCCGGCTATTATACTGATTTCCTGGACAAGCGAAGTGAGCTTGGTGCCGGGTACAAAAAGAGTGCGCGTTGTATCGGTGTGGTTAGTATTCCCATCGAACTTTTTCTCAATTTTATAGACGGGTTGGCCGGCATTGAAACCGGTAATTTCAATTAGAATCTCTCCACCGTCCCATTTATCAACCGGTAAACGTTCTATTTCGGCATGCTGATCCACTTTGCCCTGGTAGACCGTGTCCATAAAATTACCATCTCGGTCCTTGACTATAATGACAACGGAATCATAAACCGACAAATCATCGTATTGTTTGGTGAAGGAGAGCAGGTGAGTCGTTGGCCCATCCTGGGTCAATTGACATGCCCAGAAAACCATGACCGAAGCCACCAGCAGCAAGCCCAAGCGCCGGTATATGGAACGACTCGAACCGATCATTGCACGCCGTGTTGAGCTTGGTTTCCAGGGCTATCCGCTAAAATGAAATAGGCTCCAACGCCAACGGCAACCGCTACGGCCGTGCCCCCCACCCAGTAAAAAGCGTGATGTGAAGTGGGCTCTGGCCGTACATGCGGTTCCTGACGTCCACTACCTGCGTTATCCCCTTTTGAACTGGATTGAGAATTTCCGGACACATGAGATTGTGCCCGATCCAATTTACCCCGCGTCTCTTCATATTCATCTTGGATGTTTTTGAAGATCATGTAGATCATGTCGCTGGCATACATGTCCAGAATTCTGGCGGTTGGCTCCACGGCTAATAGTTGGTGCATATAATACTTACCCTTTTCGCGGGTTTCGTATTTGGCTGCGTACATCACCCCAAGGTGTTTGAAAATGAAAACGCTGTCATTATGTGTGTAGCCAGGTTTTGCTTTAAGGCCATTCTCAAGCTTTTCAATGGCTTGATCAAAATCGCCATCCATATAAAGTTTTCTAATGAGCGTGGTATCCAGGATCGGAGCGGGCTCCTTGCCTTGGGCATTGAAAACGACTGTCTGCACGGGCACAGGTTTTGGCTTGGCGTGCCCAAGAACAGGCAAGCAAATTGCCACGAATATCCACCAAAAACCCATTGATTGAGAACAAGAAAATTTCAGCACACTATCCTCCAAATTTCGTTTCTTAGCGCTTAGGACCTATAAAGTAATCTATATCGTTCACTCCAGGTTTGATGGCCATCACATTCCTGAGTAAAACATTACCTGAACCCTAGTGAAAACTAAAAAAGTGTCAATAAAAGCGACACTAGGATGGTTAACGGCCTGGAAACGCCTTAAAAACGGCGTGTTTTGAAGAAATAGAACGGACCGCCTAATAGGGAGGCCAGAAGAATGCAGATATGCACGAGCGCAATGATTTCGCTCCCACCCTGCAGGACTCCTACGTTTCGGTAGATCATTTCACCGGCAGCCTCCCCTACTCCAACGCCAGATGGCGAAATGGGCAGGCCGTTGATCATGGTCATGGTGGGCACCACAAAGCCATGCACTAACCAGGGGATGGTTAGGCCTAAAGTACGTGCGAAAAGAATGTACATGAGAATTAAACCTGCATCGACAATACATCCAATTCCCAGAACCAGTAATAATCCTTTAGGTCTGAGCCGAAATATCAGCAGTGATTTGGCGAATGATTGAATAAACCTTCCGCCGGGAAGTTTTCCAAGAGCCCGGTGTTCCAAAAAGCGGCTGGAATAGGGAGAGAGAAAAAAGGCGATGGCCAATGTGAACAGGAGGAATACGCTGGCATAGAACACGCTGTTAATGCGCAGCGCGGTTGAATCCTTCCAAAGCGAATAATTGAGCCCAGTCATGATCATGCCCATACATAAAAGCCCGTAGGTTCCCACCAGCCGATCCATGGCGATAGAAGTCAATGCCAATGAGGCTTCGCCATCTTTGTGATCCTGAAATAAATAATATCCCTTGATGACGTCCCCACCGTTTCCACCGGGAATGAGGGTATTGAAAAATAGGCCAATCATTTGCAGGCTCAGGCATCGCCAAGCCGAAACCTTGAGTCCGGCGTTGAGCAGGATGAGATACCATCGCAACCAACCCGCCAAGACAACTGGAACCAAATAGGTGATTAAGCCGAAAAAACATACCCACGGGTGGGTGACGATAGCGTGGGTAATCAGGACAGGATCCAGCGCGCCGGAACGGATCATGGCCCAAATGACAGCGCCACCCAATGCGAATTTTAGAAGGTGCTGAACTAGAGGGGGAATTTTAAATCGGCTTGGGGCGACAACCGTCTTGCTGGTTTCCATCGACACTGCATTATAGCTTTTTAATTTGTAGCTAGAGCCTGGTCGCCAATGGCGTCTGGGTTTGGAATCGGGATTTGGGCAGGGGTTCGGTAAAAGAAATAAAATGGGGCGCCGATGAGAGAAACCATCATAATGCAAATGTGCACCAAGGCCAACACTTCACTACCTCCTTGCGCAACACCCAGGCTGCGATAAATCACTTCTCCCGCAGCCTCACCCACTCCAAGCCCGGAAGGTGAAATGGGTATACCATTGATCATCGTCAAAGTTGGAACTACAAAGCCATGCACAAGAAGCGGCAGCTTCAACCCCAAGGCGAGCGCGAAAAAATAATAGAGCAGGATGAGTCCGCAATCCACGATGATGCCCAATCCCAGCGCCATGAGTAAGCCGGTCGGACGTTGCCGATAGAGCAGCAGGGATGCAAAAAGAGATTTCAGAAACCGGCCCCCAGGTAGGCGGAATAGCGCAGGGTGCATTAGGAAGCGGTGCGATAAAGGCGAAAAAAAGAACGCAATGGCGGCGGTGAAAACACAATAGACTCCCGCATAAAAAAGGCTATTGAGCCTTAAGGAGCCGGAGTCTTTCCAAAGCGGATAATTGAGAAAAGTCATTGCCATCGCCACGGTGAGAAGGGCATAGAGTCCAATTAGACGATCCATGGCTATGGAGGTTAAGGCCAAAGATTTATCCTTGTCTTCATGTTCTCGGTAGAGATAATACCCTTTGATCAAATCCCCACCCGTTCCTCCGGGAATAAGGCTATTGAAAAAAATCCCTATCATGGACAGGCTGAAAATTCGAGAAGTGGTAGCCTTCAGCCCCACCAGGCGTATCAGGAGCAGCCAGCGCAGCCACGCCGGTATCACCACTAAAAGTGCATAAGTCAGCAAGGCCAAAAGACATAGTCCGGCATGATTTAGCAACGCTTGCTTTACCAAAGCCGGATCCAAGGCTCCAGAATGCACCAAGAACCCAATCGCTGCAAAGCCAAAGGCAAATTTCAGCAGGTTTTTAAACAGAGCGGGTACTTGGAATCGGCCCTTTATGGTCACTGAGGTGCTTCCATTTTCATTCAAGTAAACAGTGAAGGTTGTTGCATGGCTTTGCCTTTAAAACTCAATCTGTGAAAAGCCGTGAGCCCATGGTCACGAATAGCTTTGCGGTGGGCTTCTGTTGGATAGCCTTTATGACCGGCAAATCCGTATTCCGGGTGCAGCGCATGCAGCTCCACCATCTGTCTGTCGCGAACCACCTTGGCCAAAATGGATGCGGCCGCAATTGAAGCCGATCGGCCATCGCCCTTGACCAAAGTACGCTGAGGCCAAGTGATATCGGGGATGCGCTGATTGCCGTCAACGAGCAACAAGCCCGGTGGCTTTCCCATAGCATCCAAGGCGCGGCGCATGGCAAGGAGCGAGGCTACCAGAATATTGTATCGGTCGATTTCCGCCGGTGAGCATTCGCCAATCCCAAAGGCCAGGGCTCGGGATTGAATGTCCAAGAACAGTTCTTCCCGCCGTGCGGCGCTCAGTTTTTTGGAATCGTTTATTCCTTCTATGGGCGGACCTTTGAAGTCCAGAATGACGCAAGCTGCCACCACATTTCCAGCTAAAGGACCTCGACCCACTTCATCCACTCCACACAACTGTGGAAACTCTTCCAGCAAATCGACATCAAATTCCCAAAGCGCACGGCCGGATTTATCGGCCATCGCCAGCATCCATGCGTGTCCGGAACACACTCAAGTCTACAGCACGTGCCGGATCCTCACTGGATGTCGGTTTGATTTCTTGATTGGCGAAACCACCAATAACCTGCCAATAATAGCTATGCTCACAGACCAGCACGCGGGCGGCCAGCTCGTCCGGCGTGCAGCCCAAAGGGACCGGTACCACGCGCTGCAGGACGATTTGTCCTTCATCATACGCATCATTAACCATATGAATGGTGATGCCGGAAAATTGGGCCCCTCTGGCAATCACTCCCGCGTGAACCTTTGACCCATAAAAACCTTCCCCACCAAAGGCCGGGAGCAATGCCGGATGAATATTGAGTATCCGATTTTTGAGTTCCGCCAATAAGGCGGTTGGCACTTTTTTCATATACCCGGCCAAAACCAAAAGGTCGATGGCATGGCTTCGGACAAGTTGTATCATCCGCGCCGTGGCGCTATCCTCACTGCCTTCAGTGACTCCGCTGACATGATAAGCATGCGCACCATAGGCTTTGGCTTTTTCCAAAGCTCCAGACTTGCTGTTATTGGAAAGAACGAAACCGATTTCAACCGGCAGTTCGCCACTGCGGATTCGGTCTAGGATCGATTGGAGGTTGGATCCTCCGCCGGAGGCGAAAACGCCTATGCGGAATGGGGCCACGACAGAGTCAGACTTTTACCGACGCTGCGGTTTTTTCGGAGGGAACAGCTGCCAGCGATTCATGGACTTCCGCTTCCCGCAACGTTTCCTGCAGGGAATGGGAATGCGACGACTCGGCCTTGGGCTTAGAATAGCCACTGGAGGCCTGCGGGGCACCGTGCCGCTTGAAAAGATGTTTGACCAAAGTTCCCGCACCACGGAAAACGCGATACCTTTCACGGCTATTGGTCAAGGCCATGACGGCCTGCGTGAAAATATAAGCAGGGCGCAAATAGAATTCGCGGCGAGCCCGGTCGCAAAAGTCGACCAAATCCTGAGATGTGAGCCCCTTACGGATAACGGTGGTGTTGTGCTGCCCGTCCTTATCCAACCATTCATCATAATCCTGGCTGGCGAGTTCACCACGGGATTTGGCCTCATCATATGCAGTCGTTCCAGGATAGGCCATGATGGGATAAAACTGGGCCGTATTGGGATTAAGCATTTTAGCCATTTCAAGGGTGCCTTGCAGCGTATCCTTAGTATCACCCAAGTTACCCACCATAAAGCAGCCATGGATAAGAATACCGGCTTTGTTAGCCGATTCCATGAATTTTTCCGACATGCCCTTGGCCAGGCCCTTCTTCACATTCTTCAGCACTTCCATAGAACTGGATTCAAAGCCGACGCAAAGTTCCCGGCAACCGGCCTTCTTCATGACATCTAGAACCTCAAATTTCACATCGGCGCGCGCATTGGCGGACCAGGTGATTTTGAGTCCCCGATTGATGACTTCCTGACAGAGTTCGGCCGTACGCGTCGGATGGGCTGTAAAAGTGTCGTCTTCAAAGAAAATCTCGCCTAGGTCAGGAAAGTTGGCTTTGATGAAAGCCATTTCGTCCACCACGTCCGTGATGCTGCGCTTGCGATACGTATGCCCAGTCAACGTTTGTGGGATGACGCAGTACGTGCAGCGGAACGGACACCCGCGCCCGGAAAGAATCACAATAAGTGGGTTGATATTGGCGCCGTAGAAATAACGCTTATAACAGGAGAATAAATGCTTGTGATACACCTTGCTGACCCAAGGTAAGGTATCCAAATCCTCGATTTTGGGTCGTTCAGGATTTCGCACCATCTCTTCGCCATTGCGCCAGGAAATTCCCAAAACTTTACGGGCATGATCGGGACCATCCCCACGTAGATGACGAACCAGTTCACGCGCAGTGTAATCGGCTTCGCCGGAGATGACAAAATCCACGGCCATTTCCCGCTCTAGAATTTCCAAAGGCTCGGCGGTGGCATGGGTTCCCATCAATGAAATTTGACAGGTATATCCCTCTTTAAGCGCGGCTTCTTTAATAGCCTTGCCTACGCGCATATCGTTGTTTATGGATGGCGTCGAGGTGTTGAGCACAGCAAATTCGGGTTTAAACTCGCGGATTTTGGCTAGGGTGGCTTCTAAATCTAAATCCATCGCTGGAGAATCAATCACTTGAATTTCATTCCCGTCTGCTTCCACGCAGCCCGCAGCATAGGCCATGAACATGGGCCAATACAGCGTGCTGGATTTGGTGACGCACGGGCTTCTAGATTCTCTGGAAAACATAGGGAAATAAGGAGGGTTCAAGAACAGGACCTTCATTGCAGAGCCTCCGATTTACGCTTTTCGCTTGATTATTCCCAATCGAACCAATTCCATCGAATCGATTTCGATTGCCAAAGTACCTAGATACCTTAACAAAATCAAATATACGTCCTGGCCGGAATTTAGCGTGCGCGAAATCTCTGAATCTCAGACTTATCGAAGATTCCCAGGTCCGTTTCAACTTCGAATTTTGCGAAATTTGAACCGCATTCCAAACGAATCCTATCAACCCCGGCAAACAATAGGTGAAGACCCGTGTAAAAGCTGGAATGAAAGTCCCGCTCCAGTAGCGCTTCATGGTTCCAGAGACTGGCGGATTCCAAGCCCAAGACCCCCTGCAATCCATAGAAGGCGCTCCATCGCCAGAGTCGAATCACTCTTTTGGATATCAGATCCGTGCGGTTTTCCAAGGTGAGAATCATTTCGCTCTTCCCTTGATAGGCATCATGGGCAAAGCCCCGCAACGTATTGATTCCGCCCACATGAAATAAATCGTAACGACCAAAGGTGCCGTCCAGATTTCCGGTTCGGAACTGGTACAAATTGGATACTTGCAAAGTGTTCCTGTCCATCCAAGCCAAATAGACACGCGAATCGGAAAGCCATTCGGTATAATCCGATGGACCGCCCAGCCATCCCCCATTTTGGGTCAGACGCAGCTCCTGATACAGTCCATGGCGCGCATCATGATGCCGGTCGCGACTGTCCCATAAAATGCCTCCTCCTAGCCTTGGAACCAGATCGCCTTCAGGATTGAGCAACACACGGTCCTTTGCCGCACCCCGCGTCTTTAGGTAGAAGGCCTCTCCGGCATAAAGCAGGTGAAAGGCGCCACCCAGATGATGTACCAAATCCAGTTTTGCGCGCCACGAATCTTCGTGAAAATTCTCGAATCCATTATAGCTGTTCACTCGCAATAGGGCGAGATCATATTCAATCGGCAACCCTGCCAATTGTCTGGCGCTCAGGGAAGCCTGTGCTTCTGTGGTACCACCAAAACGGCTTATGAATTCCGCCCTAATCCCCTGACCCAGGAAATTCAAGGACGCCAAAGCCGGCCCCAAACTCAGGCCATCTTGTTCGGTTTTCGATATGGCTATAAACGGAATATAGGGAGGCAATTCCCGAAATAGATACGTCAGGGACACGGAGCTATCGGAAATACTTTGCTTCAGTTCCACATCTGCGAAAATATCCAGGTCCAGCAGTTTTTCCCGCTCCGCCTCCCACTTGGCGCAGCGGAACGGGGAACCCACTTGATTGCCGAGTTCCCGCAATATCAGAGCATGTGATGTCGTATGAACGCCTTTAAAATCCACACTGCGCACAGGCATGGATTCCGCTTCCTGGCAAGCAGCGGCTAAACTAGGCTCGGCACAAAGAACCGTTGAGGCACAAAGTGAGATGGCCAAGGCGAGGAAATGAGTTTGAAAAAAATTTCCTCTGCGCATGGCCGGTAATCGCTAAATCAAGTCTTGAACTTGGTCCACTTCTTTGTGCTCTTATTGCTCTCCAATGCCGTTTCAATAAAGCACATGCCGCGCAAACCCTCATTGACACTTGGAAAATCCAAAGCCAACTTGTCGGGCTTGGTTCCCAAAATGTGAGCGGCAACCGTATCCGTAAAGTTCAGATAAACATTGGCGAAGGCTTCCAAAAAGGCTTCGGGATGACCAAAGGGTAGCCTGGAAGCGCGGGCTGCTGCTGGGCTTTTTTGACCGATGTAATCATTGCCGCGACGCCAAACTTGAACGGGTGCATTGATATTCTTGACGTGCAGATAATTGGGATTTTCCTGATGCCATTCCAGGCTTCCTTTATCACCATATACCCAAATGGCCAGGCCATTCTCCTCGCCGATGGAAATTTGGCTGGCGTACAACACGCCCTTTGCGCCATTTTCAAACTTGAGCAGGAGGTTGCAGTCATCATCCAGTTGTCGACCCGGTACAAAAATATTGAGGTCTGCACACATATGCGTGGCCTTAAGTCCCGTTATGTATTCAGCCAAATTCTCGGCATGCGTGCCGATGTCACCCACGCAACCGGCTCCACCGCTTTGCTTAGGATCTGTGCGCCAAGCGGCTTGCATGCTGCCGGTCTTTTCCAATGCCGTGGCCAACCAGCCCTGCGGATAGATGGCAACGACCTTGCGTACGTTTCCAATGTCGCCTTGGCTGACCATATCACGCGCCAGCTTCACCATGGGATATCCCGTGTAGTTGTGGTTTAGGCAGAACACCAGGCCTGATTTTTTGACCAGTTTTTGAAGCTCCTTGGCGTCTTTGACGCTGGTGGTCATTGGCTTTTCGCAATGTACGTGAAATCCGGCTTTGATGAAATCCCGAGCAATGGGAAAGTGCCAATTGTTGGGCGTGGTGATGACAACGAAATCGATGCGTTCCCCTTCGGGGAGTTTTTTCTCGTTCGCGATCATTTCCTTATAATCGGAATAGACACGCTTGGGATCCATTTTAAGACTTGCGCCCATCTGATGGGAACGCTCTGGATTGATATCAAAAGAACCGGCCACCAATTCGATTCGACCATCGAGTCCAGCTGCCTTGCGATGGACATTGCCGATGAATGCGCCAGGACCGCCCCCGACCATTCCCATTTTCAGTTTTCTGTTAAGTTTGTCGTACATGATTCTCTCCGGAGTGGGTTAAAAGCAAAGGTTAATGGGCCGTATTTTCAAATCAAGGTAAAAACTTACTCATTTATTTGGTTCGATCAATACCCTAAACATTCAGCCATTCCGTATGGAAAGAACCTGGCTTATCCACACGCTCATAGGTATGCGCGCCAAAATAATCGCGCTGGGCTTGAAGCAAATTGGCGGGCAGGCTGGCGGTCCGATACTGATCATAATAGGCCAAGGCAGAACTAAAGGCCGGAATAGCGATACCGTTTTTGGATGCCTCGGATACAGCCAGACGCCAATTGGATTGACCTTTGCGTATCACATCGGTAAAGTACGGGGCTAGAATTAAATTAGCCAGGCCCGGTTCCGTGTCAAAAGCCTTCTTGATTTCTTCCAAGAACTGGGCCCGAATAATGCATCCACCACGCCAGAGCATGGCTATTTGACCGTATTTGAGATCCCAGTTGTATTCTTTAGCGGCACCGCGTAGAAGTTGATAACCCTGCGCATACGACATGATTTTGGAGGCGTACAAGGCATCATGGATAGCAGGTAGGAATGTGGCTTTATCCAGATTGAAAGTTAAGGCCGGCCCGGGAAGCTTAGCAGATGCCGCCACGCGTTCCTCTTTCATGGAGCTGAGGCTTCTGGCCACTACCGCTTCCATCATGGTGGGGATAGGAATGCCCAAGTCCATGGCGTTTTGTGAAGTCCATTTGCCGGTGCCTTTTTGGCCAGCACGATCGAGAATAATATCGACAATATATTTTCCGGTTTCCGAATCTTTTTTAGTCAAGATATCTCGTGTGATTTCGATCAAGTAGGAATTCAACGGACCCTTATACCATTCAGCGAATACCTCTCCGATTTCCGGCGCCGTCATTTTAAGGAGCACCTTCATCATGAAATAGGCTTCACAAATCAGCTGCATATCACCGTATTCAATGCCATTGTGGATCATTTTGACATAATGCCCAGCGCCGTCAGCGCCTACCCACTCGCAGCAAGGAATGTCATTATTGGGACCGACCTTGGCAGCTATGGCTTGGAAAATAGGTTTGAGATCCGGCCATGCGGAAGTCGAACCACCGGGCATGATGGATGGGCCTTTCAAAGCCCCCTCTTCCCCACCGGAGACGCCAACGCCAAGGAAACGCAACCCTTTTTGTTCTAACGCTTTGGTTCGACGCACGGAGTCGGGGAAATAAGAATTGCCACCGTCGATGAGAATGTCGCCTTTATCCAACAAGGGTACAAGCTGATCGATTAAATCGTCCACGGCTTTTCCTGCCTTGACCATCATCATGATTTTACGAGGCGATTTGAGCGATGTCACCAACTCCTGAAGGGAATGGGCTCCAACTAGCTTTTTGCCTTTACCCCGACCCTGTACAAGCTCATCGACCTTGGCAACGGTTCGATTGAATACCGCCACGGTAAAGCCACGGCTTTCCATGTTTAGGACCAGGTTTTCTCCCATTACTGCCAGGCCGATAAGGCCGATATCCGCTTGTGCCATACTTGTCAGATGCTCCTCTTTATTGAGAAAATGTCCACCGCCCTAAGGCGAAGGTAAGTTACCAAAGTTACATAAGTTACCGGAACCTGTGGATGGAAATGCCTGGAGATGGAACTGACCATGCTGACTTTGTAAATTGTCCACCATGATTGCAAATTCGACGAAAGGAAAACGTACCATGAAAACCTATCGCACTGTACCCGCATTTTTGTTCTTAGGATTGCTCACAGGAGCGCTATCTGGAACCCCGGCTTTTTGCAAGGACTCCAAAGAGGAGGCTAGGCCCAAACGTGGCAGCATTGACCTGGGAAAAGGAAAGCCCGCGCAAAGTGATCAGGCCAAAATTGATTTGCTCAACGGCGTTTTCACAAAGGTAGTGGAAGCGGTTGCCCCAAGTGTCGTCAGTGTCAATACCGAAAAAAGATGGACGGAGAAAGAAAGACAGTTCAATCATCCTTTCTTTGAATTCTTCGGTCAACCTCAGCAGCCCGGAGCACCCGAAGACAATTCTCCCAAACGCAACATTCCCTTGGGTGGAGGATCGGGATTTATCGTTTCCAAGCTGGGCTATGTTTTTACGAATGCCCATGTGGTTGAAGGCGCAGACATCATTAAGGTCAGCCTTCTCAATAAAAAAACCTATGTCGCCAAAGTTGTCGGTGTGGACAAGAAAGCCGATGTAGCTGTTCTAAAAATCCAGGCTAAAGCCGAGGATCTACCCGTGATCGCTTTTGGTGATTCCAAAAAAGTTGCCACCGGTGAATGGGTAATGGCTATCGGCAATCCGTTCGCATTACAAAATACGGTTACAGCCGGAATTATTTCCGCAAAAGGTCGGCGCGACCAAGTACAACAAGGCGATGCGTACCAGGACTTTATTCAAACCGATGCGGCTGTGAATCCTGGCAATTCCGGTGGGCCGTTAGTAAACCTAAAGGGCGAAGTCGTGGGCATCAATTCAAGCATCTATACCCGCACGGGTGGGTATATGGGAGTGAGCTTCGCCATTCCCATCAACATGGCTGTAAAAGTAGCGGAAGATCTGATTTATGAAGGGAAAGTCACTCGCGGATACCTGGGCATAGGCATCGACAATGTTTCTGAAAATCTAGCCGATGCTTTAGGATTGCAGAATACACAAGGCTGTCTGGTGCGTGAGGTGATTAAGAATGGTCCAGCCGCCAAAGGGGGACTCAAGGAGGGAGACATCATTTTAACGGTCAACAATGCCACAGTTCAGGACGCGGCCGATCTTCGCAATCTAGTGGCCGATCTCAAGCCCAACGAAAAATACAATTTCGATATCCTAAGGGATGGCAAACGCACCTCGATTGGAATTAAAATTGGAGCCAAACCGGAAGAAAATGAAGCTTCCGGTGACGACGCCATTTCCTCGCCTGAACCGGAAGAAGAAGGGGGTAGTTACTTCTCCAAAAAACTTGGCATTCATTTTGGAACTTTAGATAAGGATGCGAGAGTCAAATATTCCATCCCCGATGATCAATCAGGATTGGTCATAACAGGAATCGCCGATGGCTCCCCTGCCGCAGAAAATAGTCTGGTAGAAGGAATGGTTTTGTCCAACTACAAGCGTCAAACGGATGGAGGGTTTATAAAAGTGGAAGATCCCAAGAAGCTGCTGAATGTGTTGAAGTCCTTGAAGAACGGGGAGAAAATAGCCTTCAAAGTGTATTTCAAAGGTCGCACGGATTTCATTGCGCTGCAGGCTGAGGAGTAGGGAATCCCTGTCCTGGGTTTGGGGCTGACTCTCCGGGGCGATGGCTGCGGCGGGTCGGCGTGGGTTCGCTGTGGTCTGGTTGGACGAGCGGCTGGTCGATGCCCTGGGGATTCTGCTCACGCCCGCTTGGGTTGATTGGTTTGGGTCTTTCGGTTTGCGGGCGCGAGCCCAGGCCGCTCGTCCCCGCCTTGGCCGCCTTCGCCAAATGCCCCGGAGAGTCAGCCCCAAGCCCAGGGGAGCGATGGTTCACTTGGTGCGGACCAGGGATGGGGAGGGGATGAATGCGGGGATGAATGCGGGGATGAATGCGAAGAGCGCGCGGAAGAACGCGCAAGAGAGGGCAGAGAGGGCAGAGAGGCGGCGGAGGAGAACGGGGAGTGACGGTGGAGGAGATTGGGGAGTGACGGCACTATTTCTTGAATAGGGAAGGCGTGCACTCATCAAAGCAAAAGCCAC
The DNA here is from genome assembly GCA_043766615.1 of Fibrobacteria bacterium. Lineage (GTDB taxonomy): Bacteria > Fibrobacterota > Fibrobacteria > UBA11236 > UBA11236 > Chersky-265. The sequence continues at coordinate 33,647 of JAYUHW010000011.1, forward strand.
ACATGCCGTCCAGTACATGGTCAATGTGATTGGAGTGGATGGATTTCGCATTCACGATGGCATGAACTTCCACAGTATATTGACTTACGGCTTGTCGCGTAAGGTCTTGCAGGTTTTTTGCAATGGCGAAAATGGGTGCGGTTGGAAATGAAGGTTGCGAATTATAGCAGCAGCCTTCCCTCGAATCCGAACATAATGAAGAGCCCCATGCCTTTTGTAACCACGGGTCGCAAGTCCCCTTCGTAGTTGGCGCGGGTCCAGCCGCGGCGGCGGCGGTTGTCTCCGCCTAGCCACATGAAAGCGGCGCTGTTGGCATCGGCGAAAATATTATCGGCTTCGAAGAAGAAGCGCATGCCGTCCAGCGGTCTCCAGTGGCTTTTAAGATCGAGATTGATGCGCAGGTCGGTGCGTTGTCGGGAGACTGTGGGAAAATCTCGGCTGGGTTGGATGGTTCTCTGCAAGGTGGTTTGGTTTTTGCTTAAATCGTACAGCCCGTCGTATTCATATAGCGGTGCGCCGTTGTTGACTCCGTAGGTTAGGATAAAACTGAGAAGGGAATCACGGCGGGGCACAACGCGCAAATTGGAAACTAAATCCAAGGTTCGATTGGCTTCCCAGGGTAAATAAGCGTCGTTTTTTAGGTGGTATTCGCCCTGAACTATAGAGGCGTTTACATTCATACCGAAATGATGACTTGGTAGCCACATAGCGGTGACATTGCCACCATTGGCATAGGCGAAATCGGATACTTGGGTTTCGGCATAATTCCAGTAGACTTCTGGCGCAGGCAGCCGCGGGTCTTTATAAACTCTACTGTACAGGCTGGCTGTAAAACGCATCGCTTCCGTATGGGTTGCTTCGATTCCGATTTTCCCTTCGGCACTTGAAGTTGCAAATGCATCCAGGTGATTATGTGAATTGGGTTCCAATGCGGTATTCTGGCGGATTGCAGCTTCTCCATAAGCGGTGGCATCTTTCCATACAGGCCGTGAATAGCGTACCGTTGCGAGCGGGGCTGGCGATTTCAAGCCAGCGTCTGTGCCTTTAAACGCATCCTGATAGATTAAAGCTGCGCCGACAGCTGCATCCAGGGTTTGTTTTCCGGCAAGCTGCCACTGCAGCCGATAGAGTCCAGTTGTTAAAGCATAGTCCTGTGCCAAATCTTCTGTGGGATTTGCAGTGAGCCTAATATCCGTAAAGGTCCGATTTTCCTGAAGGTATTCCACATCCAGTCCATAGCCCATTGTAGCACCCAACAATTTTTCGTTCGCGTTCCATTGGAAAGAAGAATTGATCTGTATATCCTGAACATCCGCATTGCCAATCAGATTTTGCACAATGTTTCCATCCACAGGATACCAACGAGGGCTGGTCGTTGGATTATCGGAAGTGGGCAGTGTATCTCGAAAAGTTTCCTCGCGATTTTTTCTGAGCAATCCGAATGCATAAGTAAGGTCCCCGGTTTCATGGGGAGTCAAAGCCTCATATGTGTACATCACCCCATCCTGCGTGCCTTTAACAATTGTTTGCGCATCAGTAGCAGTCAATGTTTTGGAAACATCCTGGTTCACCTCGTATGTATCATCCAGGCCCATCACACTGTGCCGCGCATAGGCCCCGGTGGAGTCTCGATAAAAAGTTCCGACATAGGTATCCATGGTTCGGAATTTAAAGGCGTCCTTTAAATCTTTACAAGTCAGAGCGGAATCACAGGGTTTGCCCTGGTTCTTAAGCCGGGAATCTTTGGAGTCTGTGAAGAATTTTTGACCGAGATTGGCAAGAAAGGTAGGCTCAAGATAACGGCCGCTTAACAAAAAAGTACGTCCACCCCAGTAACCGGTCATGTTGAGCTCGCGGTTTACGGTGCCGAAAACAATGTCACCGGTAATATTGTTGGGGTCGCCATCTTTGAGATCATACACAAGCGCGGAAGCATTGCCTTGATTGAGCGGGCCTTTGGCCAGGTTGTCGGAAACGGTGATGGATTTGAGCAGGCGTGGATTGAGAACACTTTGGTTGCCGGGAAATCCGATATCCAGATGGCGCAGGCTAGGAATACGGCTCTGCCCCAAATAGTGCGTGACATCATTGGTACGCGAGCCCCAAACGGAAATATCATTTGTGAACTCATTCATCCCCGATACGCCGGGGAGTTGCCGCAAATGGTCATTGAGGTCGATGCGCATACCTTGCATCAGTTCCAGTTCTTCCATAGTCTTGGCTTGACCAAGTTGTTTGACTTGTGCCTGTGTGGTGGTGTCCACCTCGTTGAGCTCAAGAACGTCGCTTTCCATCGACACTTCGATATCAATGAGCTCGGCTAAATCGGCCAGGTCAAGATCAAGTGTTTTATAGGTGTGTCGCTTAAAGGAAAGGACGGCACTGCGACTATTCACCGTCACGGCGAATCTACCGTTGGATTGGGAATGGCCAAGCACCTTGCCGCTGCTCATGGAAATTTCCACCTGACCGATGGGCTGGCCCTTTTCTTCGTTAAGCACTAAGCCGACCACTTCGTAGGTTTGGGATAAAACCGGGGCAACTGTGAAAATGCCCAGGACCAATACTGTCAGGGAGAATAATCGTTTTATCACCGTAAAGTCCAATTGTCCCCCTTAGGCCATTCTGCTGTAAAACCCATACAAACTACTATTGTTGAAGGTCCGGGAATAGGCTCTCGCTTTATTTGGAGCCCTTTCCTTTCTAGATTTGACCACGGAGGATTACGCAAAATGCTGGACCCACGTTTATACCGCGAAGAAGTCGATAAAATCAGGTTGGGATTGGAACGACGTGGGGCCAAGATCGATCTCGACGTCATGGTCCATTTGGATACAGAGAAGCGCAAGTATAATCAACAGCTCGATCAACTCAAATCTGAGCGCAATGCGGCCTCTGAGAAAATCGCACAGATGAAGCGAACCGGCCAAGACGCCAAGGTTGAAATCGAAAAAACCCGTTCCTTGGGCGATGCGATTAAAGCCATACAGGACAAGTTTGATGCACTGGAAGTTCGGTTTCGCGACCTCGCCCTTGTGGTTCCCAATCTCCCCCATGCCTCGGTTCCCGATGGACGGTCCGCCGCTGACAATAAAGTGGTGCTGGAATGGGGACAGAAATTTTCGGGTCCAAAACCCAAAAATCACTTGGAGGTAGGCAAGGAATTGGGCTTGTTCGATTTTGAACGCGGCGCAAAAATTTCCGGGAGTGGCTTCCCAATCTATACTGGCCTAGGGGCTCGTTTGGAACGCTCCATGCTTAACTTTTTTCTCGACTTCCACACCACTTATCATGGTTTTACGGAAATATCCCCGCCTGTGTTGGTCAATCGAGCGGCCATGATCGGAACGGGGCAACTGCCGAAATTCGAAGAAGACATGTACCATGTGACTGCGGATGATCTGTACCTGATTCCAACCGCGGAAGTGCCGGTTACCAATATGCATGCCAATGAAATGTTGGATGCCTCGACTTTGCCGATCAAATACACAGCATACACAGCCTGCTTTCGGCGCGAAGCCGGTTCTTGGGGCAAGGAAACGCGTGGCTTTTTGCGCCTGCATCAGTTCGACAAAGTGGAAATGGTGATGTTTACCGATCCCACAAAGTCTTATGAAGCACATGAACATATCCGTGCCTGTTCGGAAGCCTTACTTCAAAAACTGGGCCTGCATTATCGCGTCCTTGAACTGTGCACGGGGGATTTGGGTTTCGGAGCGGCAAAATGCTATGACCTTGAGGTTTGGGCGCCTTCTGAAGAGCGGTGGTTGGAGGTGTCCTCCATTTCCAATTTCGAAGATTTCCAAGCCCGACGCGCCGGCATCCGTACTAAAATCGACGGTCGCGCGCAATTTGTGCACACACTGAATGGTTCTGGCTTGGCGACACCGCGGGTTTTGGTCGCGTTGCTGGAAACCTATCAAACCGCCGATGGCGGGTTACACATCCCGGAAGTCTTACAGCCTTACATGGGTGGGTTGACTGAGATTGTGAAGAAGAAAAAAGGTTAGGACAGGACGAGGATATCTATTGGCTGCCAATAAATCCTTCGCCAAAAGCGCCTTGAAAATTCTTCAAGTGCGCCGCTTCAATGGGTGGCTGACCACTCTGTCCTTAGCCAACATCAAGTATGTCATGTTTGTCAGTGCGCTGGCACTCCTGGCTTGTTTCACAATTCTCAATCAAATATTCATCAGCAGCTTAAAAGGCCAGGCGCTGCAGATCAATGACAAAGAGGCGCGTCTTTATGCGGTTGCCATTGCCGAACAGTTGAACCGCGACGAAATCAACGTCATTTTCAATGAAATCGTACGCAAATCCCAGGTCCCCATGGTGATTACGGACAACCAGAATATTCCCATCAATTGGAACAATATCAGTTACAAATTTTGGAGTAAAGGCAAGGGTAAAATCGCCCAAGTCGCGTTCAACTTTTTGACCAAACCGGAGCAGGAATTTATGCTAAGGCTGGTCACGAAAATGGATCGAAAGAACAAACCATTGGAACTGGAAGCAGAAGGCCACACTTTTGGTTACCTGCATTATGGTGAGTTCGGTTTGGTGAATATTTTGGCATGGATGCCTATCGCGGAATTCGTGCTGATCTTTCTTTTCGGATTCATGGGATATTTCGGTATTACCATTATCCGCTCCAACGAACAGAGCCTGCTCTGGGTAGGGCTCGCAAAGGAAACAGCGCATCAATTGGGGACGCCTATTTCATCTTTGCTGGGCTGGATCGACTTTCTAAAAATGAAGCTGGAAGGCACCCCAGATTCTGAAAAAAATTTGCGGCTATTAGGGGAGATGGAAAGCGACATCACCCGCCTCAACCGTGTAGCCACCCGATTCTCGCAAATTGGTTCCACTCCTGAGCTCAAAAAACAAAATCTGAATGATATAATAAAGTTCACGTCCCACTACTTTCAATCACGCCTTCCTCATCTGGGGAAAAAGATTGTCATAGAAATGCATCTCGACGAATTACCGGAAATATGGGTTAACCGGGAGTTAATGGGTTGGGTCATCGAGAACCTCATTCGCAATGCCGTGGATTCCATTGAGGTGGAAGCGGGTGTCATTTCCATTACCACCCGGTACGTGGCCGATGAAGAAAATGTCCATATTTCCGTAACGGACAACGGCAAAGGCATTCCTCGGGATCACATCAAACATATTTTCAACCCCGGTTTCACCACCAAAAAACGGGGGTGGGGACTGGGCTTGTCCCTGGCCAGGCGGATTGTTAATGAATACCACAATGGAAAAATCTATGTTGAGAAAAGCCAGAGGGACATTGGCACCCAATTCGAAATCGTCTTGCCGTTGGCGGCAGAAGGAAATTCAAGGAAAAAATCATGACAAGTAATGGCAAGCGGCTGCTTTGGGTGGATGATGAAATTGAATTCCTCCGCGCACATATCATGTTCATGGAAGAGCATGGCTATGAAGTCGAAAAAGCCACCAATGGTGACGATGCCGTGGCGATGATCAAAAGCAAAGCTTACGACCTAGTCCTCCTCGACGAACAGATGGCGGGAAAAGACGGTCTCAGCACCCTTGAGGAAATCAAGGAATACGACAGCAGTATTCCCGTAGTCATGGTGACCAAAAGCGAAGAAGAGCGTTTGATGGAGGCGGCCCTTGGTCGTAATATCAACGGCTACCTCACCAAGCCCGTTAATCCTTCTCAAATCCTTTCCGTCTGCAAGACCATATTGCATTCCCGGGCCATACGCAGCAATCATATCACCTCTGCTTATGTTCGGGAACTTGCGGAAAACAAATCAAGCTTGATGACCAATCTCCAGCCTTCAAAATGGGAGAAAATTTATTTTTCCCTTTCCAAGTGGGACAATGACTTAGCCATGGTTTCCGATCCTGGCCTGGAAGAAACCCATCAGGGTCAGAAAAAAGAAGTCGCCAAGAAGTTCATCTCGTATGTCGAAGAACACTATGTTTCCTGGTTCGGAAAAAAAGGTGGCAACCCCAACCTTTGTACGCAAACCTTAAAACGCAAGGTGATTCCCATTCTCAAGCGTGGTGACAAAGCCTGTCTTTTGGTTATGGCCGGATTCCGCATGGACCAATGGCTTGCCTTGCAACCTTTGTTGGAAACCTATTTCAAAGTGGAAAATGCCATTTCCTGGTCCATGCTCCCCAGCGAAAAGACCAATTGCCGCGTGGCCCTTTTTTCCGGGCAGAGTCCCCGCGAGGTAAGCCTCAACCAGCCCCAGCTTTGGAAACAAATGCAGGAAGAGGAACAGAAGACCCCTTTTGAACGCGAGCTCCTTAAGATCAATCTCCGTATCAACGGCGCGGATGTAGAAGACCCCAAAATCGTCCATTTGCGTGGTCCGGAAGACAGCCAGAAATTAGCCGATGAGATCGACAAATACTCGGAGGACAAACTCATCACAATTGTCGTCGAATTTTTCGACATGCTCAATCAGCTTCGACTTGAGAGCCCGCTGATGAAAGAAATTGTAGCGGACGAAAAAGGGTTTCGAGAACTCGCCAAGGTTTGGTTCAAATCGTCCAAACTGTTTGAGATCCTTAAAATGTTTTCCGAGCGCAACCGCCATGTCGTGCTGACCAGCGATCACGGCACGGTTTTAGTGGATACCCCAGCAGAAGTTTTTTGCCAGGAAGAGAAAACGCCCAACCCCAGAGTAAAGATTGGGCGCGATATCTCCTGCGATGAACGGCATGCTATTTTTGTCGAGACTCCAGTGCAATACGGGCTTCCCGGTGAAGTGGGCGAACTAGCCTATGCCATTGCCAAGGACCATTACTATTTCGTCTACCCCAACAAATTCCAGTACTTTGTAACGCAGTTCAAAGGCCAAATGGTTGGAGGCGGCCTGTCCATTGAGGAACTGCTGGTGCCACTCGTTACTCTGTCGCCCAAGCAGGAGACCCTGTAGACTGGGTATCAAAGAAATAATTTCCAACTCGGAAGCCGAGACTTTGGAATGGGCCATATCCTTTAGCCGACAACTCCTACCCGGAGATACGGTTGGCCTTATCGGAAAATTAGGCGCTGGTAAAACTGTTATATGTCGTGGAATCGCAACGGGTCTGGGCTTTAACGGAAATGTCCATTCCCCTTCGTATGCCTTAATCCATGAATATCCCTGTAGCATTCCGCTCTTCCATATGGACCTGTACAGACTTTCGCAACAATCGGATTGGGAGGAAATCGGGCTCGACCATTATATGGAATCGCAAGGAATTTGTCTGATAGAATGGCCCGAGCGACTTCCAGGAATTATCCAGCTAAAGTACCGCATTGAAATCACAACGGTGAACGAAACAAGCCGAAAAATCCGAATTACAAATCCTTGAAGACTAAAGAATTATTCTTCAGAATGTTTTGGGTTTTACGGAGTCCAACCAAAGACTGTCTTCCGGCGAGAGCAGTTCTGGAAAAGGCAGGCTACTCAATTCCTGATTGATTCCAGTGGAATCACCTGCCGCGACCTTGGCTTTACACTTTTGAATCATTGCTGCTTGCATCTCGCGGATGTTTTCTACAGTATCGAGACGAGCATAAATGGTGCTGTCATCGGCAGTAGTCAGGTATTGGGCGGATTTGAGATCTTCATATACTTTGGCCGCCGCTTTGAGGTTTCTGGCTTTAAAGAGCACTTCGGCTTGCTGAAAACGGCTTAAGGAAGACCGTTTCTGGAATTGATAAAACGCGGTAAAGCCACCCACCACGGCAACCAGCCCTATTCCCACCACCCAATCCCAGAAAGCGGATTGTTTGGTTTCCTCTTTTTCCAAAAAACTCATGCCGGGTCCCTTTCCCCTGCTTCTTCCCTAGTACGGGAAAATTCAGATCAACCCGTTAAAATAGTAAAAGGCGCCGCTGCCATCGATTGAGTCGGGGATTTCGCCAGGAAGTGAAGAATCGATACCCCAGCGAAACCCATGGGAAGGTCAAGACCGTGACGGCTGCAAAAACCAAAGCCTGTAAGCCGGTGAAACCACTTGTGAGGTTTAGTTTTAACGAACCGGGCTTTTCATTGAATGCGTACTCAATGGGACAGCGCAGCGGCAAGAACAATACGGACAAGGAAGACCAAACGGCCGCGATTTTACCCAAGGAAAGGACATCCTCCATGCCAATATGCATAGACTCCAATCTGAAATGCAATAGTCGAAAGGTACGGCGACCTGTTTTGGTCAGGTAAAGGAATAGAATTCGCCAAACTTTGGGATCCAAAGCGAACTTCAAAAGTACCCGTCTTAAATGTTTTTGGATGGATTTGATTTGAAACTGCCAGCTTACCGGAATGCCCACAAAACCTCTTTGGGAGACAAGCGAATTTGGTGTTCCGGTTGAAACTGGACGGGAACGGCTAGGCCCCGAAAACTGCCAATGGATCCAATAAAATGAAACTCCAGCCGTAAATACAAAATCCTTGGGTGAACAAAAAGCCAGGGCCATATTGAATTGCAGCGCATGTGCAAATAGACAGCAGGCGGCAAGAATGGCAAGGGTGAGGTAAACCCAAGTCATAGCAGGGTTCAGGGCTTAGGAGCAGCGGGCTTTTTAGTTAGCGAGGCGGCCTTGGGTGAAGCGACTCCTTTTTCCGACTTGGTTTTCATATTGTCGGCCGGTTTGCCTTCCGAAGCACCCGCCCCCTTTTTCTCCAGTTTGGCAATTAAGCCATTCATGTCGGAAGTTTGCAGGATTTTACGGAATTGTTCCCCGTAATTGCGGGAAGTGCTCAAGTCATCGATGACGAGGTCCCAAGCCTTCCAAGTGCTGTCATTAGACTGTAACTTATAAGTTACGATTGACTCTGTGCCCTTGGAGAAAACATGGCTGGTTACGTTGGCCTTGCCGGGTTGCAATTCAGGAGCGTCGTAAGAGGTGGAGTCGCTTTGATACACCTCAAGTTTTTTGACCGATGCGTTTTCGACCATGCTCTTAAAGGATTTCACAAAACGGGATTGCTGATCCGGCGTCATGGTTTTCCAGATTTCTGGGCCTAATGCGCGTTTGCCTAATTCCTCAAAATCAAATATGCCATTGATGAGAACCTTCAATCGATCGGTTTTTTTTGCGGATTCTTTGTCCCGGAGCATTTTCTGCAGTTCCGCATCTTTTTTCTTGATGATAGCGACGGGATCACCGGGGGCGGCTGAGGTTAACGCCACAAAAGCGAATCCGGTAAGAGTCATCAGAATTTTATATCTCGAACCGAACATGCAAACACTCCTTCTAAAAGAAACCGCCTTTCGGCCCGTTTCCCGTTATTTCTGCGTCACCTTGGGTTGCAAACTATTAATATAGTCCGACAGAGTCCATCCCACGGATTTGAAGACCTTGGCAACGGCCATGTTATAATTCAATATAGACTCGAAAAAGTCTTTTTTGGCCGATAATACGGCTCGATACGGGCCGAGCAAATCCTTGGCTGACCCAGGGTCAAGGTCATATTTCATCGCCGCGGCCTTGAGCCACGCTTCTGCAGCGCGCAAGGATTTTTGACTTTCGGTAACGTTATTACGGAGATTAAGCATCTGAATGTATTCGTCTTGCATTTTAAGCAAAAGCCCACGGGCCGCATAGGTTTCCGTGCGTTCCAGCTGGGTGAGTTCAATTCTTTCCTTGCGTACTTTTTCATAACGCTGCCAGAAGTTGAGATTGAGGCGGACGCCCAGTCCTCCAACCGCGGTGATCTGATTTAAAGGATCGCGGGCAAAAGGATCGCTGCCACCCGATTGCCTATCCGTGGACCACGCTTTGGTGTAGTTGAAGTTGCCGAACAAAAAGATGTCCGGTCCCATTTCACCTTTGGCCACACGCACCAGTTCCCGCCGTGCTGCAAGTCCATTGGTGAGTCGTTTAAGGTCAGGATGGTTGAGCAAAGTCAACATTTTAAGAGTGTCCAGAGAAGGAATCACTTCCGGTCGTAAAGCCAGAATGGTGTCCTTTGTCGCCACACGCTCGGAGTCGGAAACCAGGAGCATAAAGTTCATACCAAGATGTGCCCGCGCCATTCCTAGTGCCGCTTCGCCCTTGGCTTTTTCTAAAGTAAACCGCCCGGCTTTTAATTCCAATAGATCCGTCTGCTTTACGCTTTCGTCCCCATCGTCTAGCATCTGCTCCATTTTTCTTTGCGCTTTATCCAATTCATGGGAAGCCTCTTTTAGCGTAGAGAGCATCGTACCCGCATAAATACTGCTGTAATAAAATTTCTGCGCCTCTTCTGAGACGTCCATCCGTTCCTTTTGAAACTCGGCTTCAGAAACTTGAATTTGCGCAAAGGAGGCCCGGTGACCAGCACGATACCTGGACAAATTCAGGGGTTGCACGGCGGAAACTTCAATGCCAAAAAATGGGCCCCAATCCCCAAAGTCATAATCCTTTTGGTATTGGCTTATGGAATGCTCATTTCCGTCCGTTCCCAGAAAATGTAGGCTGGTGGTATCAAGCACATATCGCAGACCTGGGGCCGGTCCCACGCCAGTTTGCACCATGAACTTGGGCAAAAGGCTGGACATTTCGAGCTCATGCATGCTCTGCTGGGCCTTTTCAATGTTCAACTTTTTCTCATGGAGAATGGGATTGCTTTCCTGCGCCCGGCGTTCCATGGCGATACAATCAAGCACTAAGACGCTGGAAAATGAGGAATCGGGAATTTCCGGTTTAGGCGGTGAAGACTCTGCACGCGCAATGGCCGGGAGGCTGGCTAAAATCATGACTGCCTGAAATGCCATTGTAACAAGGGCGGAAACACGAAGGTTAACGGTCATACACATTTTTTCTTGAGCCAGGTAAGCCTGTATTTCATTATTAGTTCGAATCTAGTGACTATTTTGTATAAAATAATGCTTGGAATCGATGATTTTCGAAACTAGGACACTTTCGCTTCATCCGACCTCAAACTCTGTCGAAGGATTTTCCCCCGGCAGCATCAGAAAATTATAATTATAACGAAGAGAGCGAGCTTTTGGGAGATGACCGGTAGGAAATGTGAAAGTTAAAGAAATCGAACTACCCGCTGAAATTTCCCCGGAATGGATTTCCAAGGAAAATGGCAGCTTGCTGGCAACCTCAGCCGGTTTAACCGTAAGGCTGAATTGCCGCCAACTTAAGCGGTTGGATTCCCTCTCTTTAGCCTGGTTCGTACGCCTACAAAGCAACTTGGAAAAATTGGGCGGTCAATTGATCCTCGCCAACCTTTCAGAAACGTTGCAAGCGGAATTGGCAAAGGTTTCCGTATCAGAACCCGGTCAAGTTGAAGCGCTGAAGCCACTCAGATTGACTGAACAGGTTGGAGACACAGCTTACAAACTTCTGGAACAGGTTAGGGACACGTTAGTCCTTCTGTCTGAATCCCTTTATTGGTCTACGCTGGCCGTTTTCCGCCCCAAAACGTTGCAACGGTCCGATATTGTCAATCAGTTGGTTCGATTGGGCAGCAGCGCTTTACCCATCACTTTGCTGCTTTCAGGATTGATTGGTTTCACCCTTGCATTGCAATCCGGTATCCAATTGCAAAAATTTGGCGCTACGATATTTCTGGCCAGCGGCATAGGTATCAGCATGGTTACGGAAATCGGTCCCGTGATGACAGCCGTCATCATGGCAGGTCGTTCTGGAAGTTCCATCACCGCCGAAATTTCCACCATGGTGGTGCAAGAGGAAGTAGGGGCCCTACATGCCATGGCCATTAATCCCATCCACTATCTGGTCTTGCCCCGGTTCTGGGCCATGAGCTTGGCCATGCCCCTGCTTACGGTCTGTGCTTCCTTGGCAGGTATCTTTGCTGGACTTGCGGTGGGCATGCTGTTTTTCCGCCTGTCTCCGATAGCTTTCTTATCGGAACTAAGGGGCGCAATCACTCTGAATCTAATAGGACAAGCCCTGATCAAATCCTTAACTTTTTCCTGGATCATCACTTTGGTAGCCATAAATCGGGGATTAAACGTACGTGGGGGGGCGGATGCTGTGGGTAAAGCCACCACTTCCTGCGTGGTCACGTGTATCTTTTCCATTATACTTGCAGACGCCGTTTTTTCTTTCATCTTTTACTATTAGGCATGAGGCTAACATGATGGCAAATCCGCAAGGATATCCGGAGACCAAACTCAAGGTTGTCAACCTGAAGGCGGGGTATGGCGGAAAAACTGTCCTTGAAGATGTGAGTATGGAAGTTACCACAGGTGAAATCCGCGTCATCTTGGGAGCCTCCGGTTGCGGCAAGTCCACGTTGTTGAAAAACGTGATTGGATTGGAAAAACCGCTCAGCGGCACAATCAGTTTATTCGGGCAAACCATAGATTGGTTCGACGGGAAATCCACCACTGTCATGATGAGAAAAATTGGGGTGCTGTTTCAGGGAGGTGCCTTACTCTCGTCGCTTTCGGTAGGGGAAAATGTGGCCTTGCCACTGCGCATTCACAATCCCGAACTTCCCCTGGACTTGGTACAGGATTTGGTACAATTAAAACTGGAACAGGTAAAATTGGGCGGTGCCTATCACAAACTGCCGAATGAACTCTCCGGAGGTATGCGCAAACGAGCCGGCTTGGCCCGTGCCATCGTAACAGATCCGGAACTGCTGTTTTGTGATGAACCATCTGCGGGCCTGGACCCGGTAACCTCTAGGGAGCTGGACGATTTATTGCTCGAATTGAAGGATACTCTGGGCATTACCATGGTAGTGGTCACTCACGAACTGGATTCCATCAGGACCATAAGCGACAACCTCACCTTTCTTTCGAATGGCAGGGTTATCTTTGATGGCGCCTTCGCCGCCGCTGAGTCTACAGGGCCACAAGAGGTTCGGGATTTTCTGGCTCGAAAGAGCGCCATGAGCACACGCTCGGCAAAGCAAGTGCATTTTACCCTGGAGAATACATGAACCAGCCGACAAGGCCAAAAACCAAGGGATACTTGCCATGGATGTGAGCAAATCCGAAAAAGCGCGTTTGGGTGCCTTTCTATTGATTTCCGTCGGAATTCTGATTGCCGTATTATTCACCATGGTGGGTGGTCGTCTTTTTGTAAAGAAAGTAGCCTATTTCACCCGGCTCCAGGAATCGGTTAGTGGTTTGGAACTCGGCACTCCCGTTAAGCAAAATGGCGTGGAAGTAGGAAACATTTCCGCTATAACCACGGATTCCACCGACATCACCAAATCCATCGTACGCTTTGAGGTTAAAAAAGGAACACCGATGAAATCCGACATGACCGCCTCCATGGGGAGCTATGGCATCACTGGGCTCAAGTACATTGAAATTACCGGCGGAACTTATTCCTCCGCTGATGTTCCTCCCGGCGGAGAATTGAAATCCGAGCTCTCCATTTGGGGCAAAATCACTTTACGTGCGGACTCGATAGCGGTTAAAGTGGATCACTTACTGGGTAATGTCATCGGCATCACGGAAGCCCAGAATAAACAGCATATCGACCGACTGATTAAAAGCTCCGCCGACCTGAGTGCAAGCCTGGACAGCTTAACCATGGATATTGTCCATATCAAGCCCGGCAAGCGCATAGACGGAATTCTTACTCAGTTGGAGGCTGCTTCAAAGGACATCAAAGTAAAAATCCAGAATGCGGAAATCGATCAAACCGTTCATGCATATCGCCAAGCTGCGGAAGGTATAACCGGTGTCACTCAGAAACTGGATTTGACCGTTCTCAGGGTTCAAGAAGATTTGGCCCAGAGCATGACAAACCTTAAAGAAACCATGAAGAATATGAATACCTTCAGTCGTCAAGTCAAAGAGAACCCCTCCGTGCTGCTCAGGGGCGAGGATAAGCAGGAGCGCCATAAATGAAAAGTTTTTCTTTACGATCGTACCGGATTTTTGCCGGAGCAACTTTAGCGTTGGCGTTGGCGTTGACGTTGACGAGCTGTTTTTTTGCCAAGCCGGCCGACACGAAATATTATGTCATCGATTACATTCCAACTCCGACGAAGGCCAGGCTGGAAAAGGGGCCATATCCCTATGTGCTGCGCATGCGAGACTGCAATATAGCCGAGACGTACCGTCGGCCGCAAATCGTGTATCGCCAAAGCGCAAACCAAATGGAGTTTTACGGGTATCACCTGTGGGCGGTTGATCCGGACCGCATGATCGGGGATCTAGTCATCAAGCACCTCAAAACCGTGCACCTCTTTGAAAACGTGACTCGCACTGTGGAAACCTACGTTCCCGATCATTATTTGGGATGCGACATCCAAGCCATCGAAGAATATGACAACCAGGATTCCTGGTATGCTCATTTAGCCATGGAATACCAACTTGAGGACGCTAAGACCAATCAGATCCTTTGGAAAAAATCCTATGATCTCAGAAAAAAAGTGTCCCAACACGAGCCTGTCTATGTGGTGCGAGAACTCACTGTGTTGCTGGAAACCATCAATGACCGCATGACCCAGGAATTGGAAGTGCTTTTGGACGAAATAAAATACAACCATGATATGGCTTTAAAAGACAGCCTTACACGGGCTGCGGAGGTCAAAAAATCTGCTCCCACCGTGGATGCATCTATTTCCACTGACTCGTCCCAGCTCCCGGCCCAACCCGCCACCAGTAAAAAAACCAAACACAAGGTCAAACCTTGATAAAAGTGTTTCCAAGCAGCATGGCTTTGCGCCACTTTATGCTCATCCTCATGCTGGCCATTTTACCTGTTTTGGCCGTACCCATTGGCGATTTGCCTGGCGAGGACATTTCCGCTTTACCCGGCATATCCAGTCCACCGATTGAAAAATCTAAACAACCCATTGTGATTACGCGGACTAACAGTTGGCTCGCTCCTCCTATTGAGGAACAGTTGTCCAGGGACCGGGTCCTTATTCCACTGGGCAGGGGCGCATTATTTATCCCCAGCTTTACGGAACCCCGTCGCGAACCGGAAGTCACAATCTTCAATGTAAGCGGTGATGAAGTGCAAGATGGTCAAACCGGCGAGCGCATTCTCCTTGACTCAGGCACGTACACGGTGCGCTTAGGCTCCGGGACCAAGGGCCAACAAATCACCATGCAGGTGGCGATTACCGAAGGTCATACCATAGTAGAAGAACCGGTTTGGGCTGGATTGATAGTGGAAACGTTGCTTCCAAACGGACAGTACATAGACGGACAATATGAAGTGATTCGCATGGGCAAATGGATCAATTACGGCAAAGGCCATGGATTGAAATCGGAGCGGCTTCAGGATATTAAAACTTGGGTACTACCGCCTGGACTCTATCGAATCAGCAAACCCGGTGAAGGGTTCAGCTCCTTACGCAATTACATCACTGTGCAACTCAATCCAGGTGAACTACATAAAATTGAAATTATTTTCGATAAAGAGGGCGGTGACATAGTTTCCGGCGGTGTAAAAACCTTGAATGCACGGGTCAAGGTCGGCAGCAATTGGAGCATTGGTGTGCGTGCTGGAGGCAATGTCAATCTTGCTCGGGTAACGGATGATGTGGGCGTACGCAATGAAGCTTTGCAAGTTTCTAGCGACGCTCGTTTGCAGGTTCTTTTCGACAATGTCCGCTACCTGGGCACTAGTGAACTTTTGTTGCAGGATAACTTCAGCAAGGCCAAGGGACGACCTTTTGTAGTGACTTCAGACTTGGCTAACCTACGCACCAACTGGGTACGGAGACTCAACACCTGGCTGGGTCCCTATGTGCGGGGATCGGTGGAAAGCCACCTTTTTCCACGCAGCGCCGATCGGGACACGATATACTTGATTCATTCGAGAGGTGTACCTAGTCTTTCCCCGTCAGCGGGTAATTTAGATAGCACCGTCTATGATACCGTTGCGGTACCAGGTTCAAAGGATTTTGAGACGAAACCGGTTTTGGATCCAATGAAGTTTTCCGAAGGCGTGGGTGTGAATATTGAATTCCTTTCCCGGTATTATCTGGAGGCCAACACCCAAATTGGCATGGCAGGTAGACAAAATATCGCCAAAAACAGTTATGTGGGCAGCAATGACAGCACCTATACCCGAGGACAATCCAAATATGAAATCGGCGCAGAAAACACTTTGAACGCCATCTTCCGACTGGGTTCACAAGCCACCCTCGACCTGCGGACGGAGATTTTCTTCCCCAACGCCAACATCACCAATCTCCGATTGGACGATCTAACCGCGGACCTAAGATTTTTCTTAAGCCGCAACTTGGAAATCGGATATATTTACCAAGTCAAAGAAAGTACGGAAAAGGTGAAAAATCGTTACCCTTCTTCACATAATATTTCCTTGCGGCTTTCCTTCAACTTCTGATTTCAGCGGCCATTACCTTTAGATAAGCCTCTGCGGTCGCATTGAAATCCCAAATGTATCGATTGGGCTTAACCCCCAATCCTCCCTCGACAACCCGTTTGACCAAGTTGGTCAATTCCATTAAATCGCCATAAAGTTCTACCTGAACCCCTTCCGCCTTCAAATAGCGGGTAAGCGGTAAATCACTAGCGAGCAGCGGCTTGCCCAAGTGGATGAGATTCAAAAGCGAACTGCTGTTGCTCTTGAACCGCATAGGACAAACAAACAGGTCGCACAACCGTAGATGCGCAAACAATTTTTCTTCCGGGAGATAACCGGTGATATGCACTCGTTTGGATAAACCCCGCTTGGTCGCTTCTAATTTCGGATTAAAAAACTCTGCAGCCCCTGGTCTAGGCCCACCTATCATAAGTAGACAAACCCCGGGGTTTAATTTTTCCAATAGTTTGAAGACCATGGAATAGTCAAGTCCGGGATTGAGGAATCCGAAAATCCCCAACACGGTGGTAGCCCCTTCCGGAAAAAAGGATTCGCGAGTTGGCGCGTGTCCAGCTACGATTGGATTTGCCAAGTCTGGAGACAGTGGAGTAAAAAATGCGAGCGGCACAGGATTGAGGATTTTATTACCGGCCAATGGCTTCAAAATATCGTAACCGGGACCTGAAAGCGGGATCACCCTATGAGCGTCGTAGGCCCTGCCTTGCAAGGCTTTTTCCTGGGTGTACTCACGGTGTCGCCAATCGTACACAAAACGTTTCAATGCCAATAAGGGTGGAAAAGAAGACTGGATTGCATGATAAGGGTAGGCGAATGGATCGTCTTGATAGACTTCATGTGGCACGACAAAAACTCGACCGGGAAGTTTTTCAGACAGATGCAGTAGGAAATTCTTTTCCGGGACTAACGATCGTTCATACTGAACAAGAAGCGCTTGACACCTGGATAAGGCATTTTCACCTAGGGTCTTATCACTTATGGCACTGGTATTATGGCTTAAGGCGTTCCGGTATGATACAAAAACCAATTCGCATTTTTGGTCAAGAGCAAGAGCCAATCGCGCCGTATAATCAGAAATGCCGCAGGGCTGGGTTTGATCCGGGCCAATCAGTCCGATGCGCAAGCTCCCGGTCATGACTGGTTTTTAAGCCTATTTATGCTTACGATGGGTGCGCTCGGACACAACCATAGTGTCGTCCGGTACCGATGAGGTAATCCAGCAGTTTCCGCCAATGACGCTGCCTTGGCCAATAGTTGTATCTCCACCCAACACTGTTGCACCAGCATAAATGGTAACATTGTCTCCAATGTTCGGATGCCGTTTTATCCCCTTGATGGGATTTCCATCGCTGTCCTTTGGGAAACTCAAAGCGCCCAAAGTAACGCCTTGATACAACTTGACACCCCTTCCGAGCACGGCCGTCTCCCCTATCACCACGCCTGTCCCATGATCGATGAAAAAGCCGGAACCTATAGTGGCCCCGGGATGAATGTCCACGCCTGTGCGGAAATGGGCAACCTCGCTAAGCATGCGCGGGATCAAAGGAACCTTAGCCAGATAAAGCTCGTGGGCGACGCGATGGGCAACGATAGCCTGCACAAAAGGATAACTCATAAGCACTTCCACCACGGAACTGGCAGCCGGATCCCCTTCATATGCGGCAAGCAAATCCTGCCCCAGTGCTTGCCTAATAAGCGGTAGGGATTCCAAAAGCCTTCGGGTTATTTCACGCCCTTTAACTGCATGCGCGTCACAACGCGGATCACCCGAAATAATTGGACTCTCCAAGGAAGCCAAATAATCCAGCGCCATGCCAATATGGCCGGCAAGGGACTCTTGGATGGATCCGAGGCTTTCCTTCAAAAAATCCCCCAGTTCCTCTGCCCGTACACGCTGATTTCCAAATACTCCAGGAAAAAGAACGGAGAGAAGTTGATCTAAAACTTGTCCAATAGCCTCACGACTGGGCAGCTTACAGCCGTCCCAAATGTTGGCGAGGTGATCTTCAGTAATGGCTTGCGACAGTTTTTCTGCCAGCCCGTCTAAACCCTGTGACTGCGCCGGAGCGCCTGTATTTTTCATGATATTACCTGAATAAAATATACTTGCAAACCGATTTCTAATTTGAAAAGACTATGAAGATTTATGTCGATGAAAACATACCCTTTGGGCTAGAGGCGTTTGCCACGCATGGACAAGTGATCCGGTTTCCTGGTAGAAACCTTAAGTCTACTGATTTGACCCATGCCGACGCACTTATTATTCGCTCTATCACCAAAATCAACGCCAGCCTCCTTACCGGCACCTCGGTGCGGTTTGTCGCTACAGCCACCATCGGAACCGACCATGTCGATGGCGCCTACCTCCAAGAACAGGGTATTGGATTCGCCTCGGCCCCTGGCTGCAATGCCAATTCCGTAGGCGAATACGTATGCGCAGCCTTGTCTCGATTGGAAGTGGAAAAAGGGCTGACGCTGTCGGGTAAAGTTTTGGGGATAATTGGGTATGGCCATGTCGGAAAAAACGTAGCGGACAAAGTCCAATCCTTGGGCATGAAAGTCATTTATTGCGATCCGCCTTTGCGCGATCTTGCCTTGAAAGAAAATCACGATGCCGACTCGTATTCGTCCTTGGAAACCATTCTGGAAAAAAGTGATATTATCAGCCTTCATGTACCCTTGGTTAAAGACGGGCCTTATCCAACCTTTGGCATGGTGGACGCTGATTTTTTTCAGAAATTGAGCCGACCTATCGTGTTGCTCAACACCTGTCGAGGTGAAATCATCCACGAACCGGCTTTGGAAAATGCCATGAAAATGGGTCGCGTCAAACATTTGGTGCTGGATGTATTTGCAGGGGAGCCGAATATTAATGCCAATTTGGCCAGTGCAGCGGATATCATCACGCCCCATATCGCTGGATATTCCTTGCAAGGTAAGATCAATGGAACGGTTCAAGTTTACCAGGCTTTCTGCCGTTTTTTTGGGCTGGAAATCGGATGGCAACCCACCTATCCCGGCCCCGCCATTCCGAATATACACTATACTGCCATGGATTCAGATGCAGCCTTTCGTCAGTGGTGTATATCTAAAGCTTATGACATGCTCTCTGATGAAAAACGTCTGCGACAATCCTTATTCCAGCCCGAACCGGGCAAGGCATTCGATGTATTGCGACGCGAATATCCGATCCGGCATGAATTCAGCCAATTCGCTGTTCACGACCTTCCACCAGAAAAGCGGGAACTCTACTCCCAGTTGGCCAAATTGGGCTTCAAAATCTTTTAGTACGTCCCGTTCTGGCCAGTAAACTCCGTGATTTTTGGAGTAGAGAATTCAAAATGGATCCATTACTATGGGATTAGGATTTTTATCTGCAAAAATCCAGTGAATGAGTAGGTGGAAGGGACGACCATGAAAAGCTCTATCTCCGAACAGACGTCGCTACGCGCCCTGTTAAAGCTGCGTCCTTCGGCTATCGGGCTTTTGAACAAACGCAAGGTCCGTTTCTGGGATGCATTGGACAAGCCCGTGTGGGAGGTCCTTCGCCGCCAAGGACTGGAAGATTTTCTTGAGGACGTTTCCCATACGCAGCAAGCGGATCCAGACACCGAGTGGTCGGCCATGCCCTTGTATGTTCTAGTGGATTTTTTGACCCAGGAACATCGCACCCTGTTGACGGAGGAAATCTCCGAAATGAACCACCTTTTCAATATTCATTGCCTGTCTGAGGCGCATGAGACCGCTTCACTGAAGGAGCTACAGTCCACTTTTAATGCTTTTCAAATTGATTTTGAATCGCATTTTGAAGCCGAGGAAACCGCTCTATTTCCAAAAATTTTGAGGTATGAAGCGTGCCTAAGGGATCGATACGTGCACCCTGAATTTCATCGTGGTTCCCTACAAATGTATGCGTCTACCCATCAAGCTAGAGCGGATCGCCAATGTTTCAAGGACGCAGTCAGCCTCGCGATACGACTAAAATCTTTACAAGCCAAATTTCCAGAATCTGCCGTAGTAGGACAATTGGCCGAATTAATGGAATCTTTGCGGATTAAACTCGGAGTGCATGAGAACCTGACCTGCAATTCCCTGCTTCCCATGGCTTGTGAGTTGGAACGCAATCTCTACAACAGGACCATAGACGGGGATCCGGCCCTGGCCGTGTCCAGCCGCGGCCCCATGGATTCCGGCATTATGCGTCTCAACCTCGGCTAGCCTAAAGCCCAATCCTGGCTTGAGGAATCGCTCCCCAGCGATTACATTGGATCACCTAAATTTCAAGATTATTGCGGGTTTCAAGAAACAGGAGCACTTATGGCGAAAGCGCCGAAATACGTTTATTACTTCGGAAAAGGCAAATCGGAGGGCGATGCCTCCATGAAAAATCTTTTGGGCGGCAAAGGAGCCAATCTCGCGGATATGGCCTATATCGGCCTTCCGGTGCCTCCTGGATTTACGCTGACAACGGAAGTCTGCACCGACTTTTACAAAAACAAGCAGAAATATCCTGCCGGCCTCAAAGAACAAGTCCAAGCCCACTTGGCCCAAGTTGAAAAGGACATGGGCAAGAAGTTCAACGATCCCAAAAATCCGCTTTTGGTATCCGTACGTTCCGGCGCCAGGGTTTCCATGCCGGGTATGATGGACACGGTGCTCAATCTTGGTCTCAATGACAAAACCGTTGAGGGCCTTATCGCTGTTTCCGGCGATGCCCGTTTCGCTTATGACTCCTATCGCCGGTTTGTACAGATGTATTCCGATGTAGTTCTGGGTGTGCACACCGACTACTTCGAAGCTGCGCTTCATGATGCCAAGCATGCCGCCAACGTCAAAGAAGACACGGACCTTACTGCAGACCAATTGAAAACCTTGGTGTCCACCTACAAAGGAATTGTTCTCAAAACTCTCGGCAAAGCATTTCCGGAAGATGCACAGCAGCAGCTTTGGGGCGCCATCGGAGCCGTCTTCCAGTCTTGGATGAGCGAACGCGCAATCGTGTATCGACGCCTAACCAAAGTATCCGACGAATGGGGAACAGCCGTAAATGTTCAGGCCATGGTATTCGGCAATGCTGGCAATGATTGCGCCACTGGCGTGGCCTTTACCCGTAATCCTTCCACGGGTGAACGCAAGTACTACGGCGAATATCTAATCAATGCACAAGGCGAAGATGTGGTGGCCGGTATCCGTACACCGCAACCCGTTACCAAGATTGCAAAGAAGTCCAAGGACGAAGTGGCGCTGGAAGAAGTGATGCCCAAAGCCTACAAGGAATTGGCCCAGACCTTTGAAATCCTTGAAAAACATTATCGCGATATGCAGGATATCGAATTCACCATCGAGCACAATCGCCTGTTTATGCTCCAGACCCGTAACGGCAAAAGAACCGGTGCCGCTGCCGTTCGTATCGCTGTTGAAATGGTAAAAGAAAAGTTGATTTCGAAAGAGGAAGCCATCCTCCGCGTGGACGCGAACTCCCTCAATCAGCTGTTACATCCTTCCTTTGATCCCAAAGCGGAAAAAACCGTTGTGGCAACAGGCCTTCCCGCCTCGCCGGGCGCAGCTACGGGTCAAATCGTCTTTACCGCCAAAGATTCGGTCCATTGGGGCGAGGAAGGAAAGGTAACCATCCTGGTACGTCAGGAAACATCTCCGGAAGACATTGAAGGCATGGTTTCCGCCCAAGGCATTCTAACCGGTCGTGGAGGCATGACCTCGCATGCGGCCGTAGTAGCCCGTGGCATGGGCAAAACCTGCGTAGCCGGCTGCTCCAGCCTGCTTATCGATTCACAGGAAAAAATCGTCAAAGTCGGTGGCCATGTGCTGCGCGAAGGCGATTGGATTTCCATCAACGGTTCGACCGGTGAAGTGATGTTGGGCAAAGTGGAAACCGTACCCGCTTCTTTGACGGGTGAATTCGGCACCTTTATGACCTGGACGGATGAGCTCAAAAGGTTA
>JAYUHW010000012.1:0-10444 GCA_043766615.1 Fibrobacteria bacterium
GGAAGGTCGTATCCGGATGAACATCGTAATCGTAGGCCATGTGGATCATGGCAAGAGCACGGTGGTAGGCCGCCTCTTGGCGGATACTGGTTCGCTACCAGACGGCAAATTGGAATCGGTGCGGAACTATTGCCTTAAAAATTCCAAACCTTTTGAATACGCCTTTCTGATGGATGCACTGAAGGATGAACAAGCGCAAGGCATCACCATTGATACAGCGCGAACTTTCTTTAAATCCGGCAAACGCGACTACATCATCATCGACGCACCCGGGCACATTGAGTTTCTAAAGAACATGGTCACTGGCGCCGCACGCGCCGAGGCTGCCGTACTGGTCATCGATGCAAAGGAAGGCATTCGCGAAAACAGCAAGCGTCACGGGTACTTGCTTTCCATGCTCGGCATTCGTCAAATCGCCGTTGCTGTCAATAAGATGGACTTGGTGGATTATTCCCGCAACGCCTTCGAAGACATTCGCGACGAATACATTGCCTTCCTCGCCCGTATCGGTGCCACGCCCCGCTTTTTTCTTCCCATCTCCGCTTTCAACGGCGAGAACCTTATCGAAGCCTCCCATAAAATGCCATGGTATAAGGGCCACAGCTTGCTTAGCGCCATCGACGCATTCGCGAAAGAACCACCCAAAGCCAATCAGCCCTTTCGCATGCCTGTGCAGGATGTCTATAAATTCACTTCGCTCGGCGATGAACGCCGCATCGTATCCGGCCGAGTGGAAAGTGGTTCCGCCAAAGTTGGCGAACAGGTCCTCTTCCTGCCTTCCGGGAAACGGAGTACGATTGAATCCATCCAAGGCTTCCACGCGCAGCCCCGCACAACCGTAGATGCCGGTGTGTCTACGGGCTTCACCCTAGCCGAACAAATCTATGTGGGTCGCGGCGAATTGATGGTTAAAGCCGAGGAGGTACAGGCCGAAGTCTCGCGACGCTTGCGCATCAATTTGTTTTGGATGGGAAAACAACCTTTCGCCACCGGAAAAACCTACCATCTAAAGTTAGGCACCGCTAAAATTCCTTGTCGCTTGGAAAAAATCAACTACCTCATCGATGCCTCAGAAACTACCGGACAGGAAACCAAATCTGCCGTTGAGCGCCATGATGTGGCCGATTGTATTATCGAACTCTCTAAACCCTTAGCCTTTGATCCAATTGCCAGACTCGAAGCCACCGGTCGGTTCGTCATCGTAGACCGATATGAAATAGCCGGAGGCGGGATCATTCGCGATAGCTTGCCGGATGCAGAAGACGCCGATGGCGCATCGCTGAAAAAAGATACTACGCTCCTTCGATCCACTATATCCGCGGATGTCCGGGCCAAGCACTTGAAGCAAAAAGCCGCCTTAATTCTGTTCTCAGGAGGTCCGGGTCGCGATGCCGCCAAAGCCGCCCAGGCACTGGAAAATAAACTCATAGAGATGGGCAAGCAGGCCTATTTTATCGGCCTAGAAGAAAATGGACCATTGGATTCATCCACCGCCACCTCGGCAAAGTCAGCTTGGGGCCAACCGCTCCCGGTATCCCAATTGGGCGAAGCAGCATCGTGGCTGTTGGATGCTGGATTTTTAGTCGTTGCGTCCGCAAAAGGCCTCGACTCCCAAGATGTAAAAACCCTTGAATCATTGATCACACCTCATACTTTAATTCAGTTGGAGTCACCGGCAGATGCCGAAGAAGCTTCCGGGGCCCTGATGGGTATTGTTTCCGAAGCCATTGCGCGATTAAAAGCCCAGGGCGCCGTCTAGAATATATATTGCAAATATGTCCGATAAGCATAGCGAAAATTTGGTCAGACAAGGGACGTCCATAAACCGTGAGCAACGCGTTTCAATCACTGGACAGAAAAGCGCGGTTATTTGGTTTACAGGACTGTCGGGAAGCGGAAAATCAACCGTAGCCAACGCACTTGAAATCAGACTGAATCAAGCGGGAAAGCTTTCCTATTTATTGGACGGGGACAATGTCCGGCTAGGACTGTGTTCGGATCTTAGTTTTTCGGATGAGGATCGTAAAGAAAATATCCGCCGAGTTGCCCATGTTGCCAAATTGCTGTATGAGGCCAACGTCATAACCTTGGTCTCCTTCATTTCACCCTTCCGCCATGAACGCGACACGGCCCGCAGCCTAATCGGTGTCGACTTCCTAGAAATCTTTGTTTCCACACCGCTTGAAGTATGTGAACAGCGGGATTCCAAGGGACTTTATTCCAAGGCGCGTAAGGGTGAAATTCCGTTTTTCACGGGCATTTCCTCCCCTTACGAACCACCGGAACATCCAGAGCTGACTTTGTATTCCCATCAGGAAACCTTGGAAGAATCGGTGGATCGGATTATGGCGCTCCTTGGCGAGCGCCACTATCTTCAGCCTACTTGATCTCGATGGAACGAGACAACGCTTCCTTGGCTTTGGCAATTCTCAAAGTCAAAACGCCGTTCAGGAATTCCGCCCGTATCGAATCACCGCTCACATTTCTAGGCAATTCAAACGATCTTGAAAAGGTTCCATAAGCGGATTCCACATAGCGGTATTCGCCTTTCTCTCCCTCCACCGCGCTTTCCTTTTTGCCGCTCAAGGTCAAACGGTTTTCCTTGACTTCAATTTTGATATTCTCTTTCAGCACGCCCGGCAACTCGGCCCGGAGCACGTAATCCTCTTTCTCTTCGGAAATATCCACAGAGGGTTTGAAGGTAACGGAAGTGTTACTGGAGACCTTATCAAAATCGGTGAAGAACTGATCCAACCAAGTACGCGGATTATATACTGTCGTGTTGTTCATACTATCGTTACTCCTTATTGTATGTGTTCAGGATTGCTCCTGAGGATAGGGAAAGCAACGGCTGTGCCATTCATTTCAAAGGGGTGAAAAAGCCTTCCGCCACAATTTCGAGCCATTTGACTAGACCGGTTTTCATTCCCTAGGTTCACTACGAAATTAAAATGCGACAATAGACTGAAACACCCGTTTCAACCTGGCACACGGTTTTAACTATTTTACAGGCTAAAGCCATGAAAAATAAACCGGATCAGAATTTGACCCTTTCGCATGCGACTTTGGAAAAAATATTTGCTGCCTATCACGTGCCTAAGCAAGGCCATGACGGAAAGAATCCAGGACTTATCCTTTTTGCTTTCCGGGGCGGCCTTCCCTCCAGGGCCATGCAAAGTTGGGGCAAATCGGTAAAACTTAAATCCCTTCCCGTCGATCATATCCACATGCATTGCACCCTCGGAATTTGGGATCCCGCTGGCAAACGTCTTTTTGTGGCACCCGGGTCCACCGTACCCCATAAAAACCAGGTGGAGGTAGCCGCAGCGCGCAAGGGCAAGCTCAAAGGCAAGGGCACCAACCAAATGGAACCGGGCTACTATACGGATTTAACCAAAGGTGAGCATCTTCAAGGCAAGCGAAACGGCCATCAGGCCCTGCGGCAAACCGCCAACCGCTTTTACCGCCGCAGCCCAACTGGGCTTCCCTTTACCAAAGCATCCCCATTATTTTTCGGAAATCCCTACGACAACCTGCATTGCGGTTGGAATTTGGATGGACTGGCGGAAGGTTTTTCGAGTGCCGGTTGCTTGGTAGTAGCGGGACTACCCTATTGTCCCCGTCGCGAAGACTCACAAAAGAATGCTGGACCTTGGAAGATTTTCCACGATTTGATCTATGCTGCCAATCAGCAAAAGTTTTCCTTATTGCTTCTGCCGATCGAATCGGCTATGAATGCACTGATCGGTCAGCCGAGTGGCGCATCCGGTTTGAAAAGCCGGCTCGTATATGGATCAATGGGAGACGCAGTCAAAAAACTACAGCGACTGCTTTCAATTCGTAAAGTCTACCGCGGCAGAGAGACCGGCATTTTGGATGCCAGAACCTACCGCGCCTGGATGAAGACTTAAAAATCTCCCTGGATGAATCTTTAAAACATCATCTGCAACTGGACATAAAACAAATCATTCGCGACCAAGTTACGGGCGGGTTCTTCCAGCGAGCGCACATATTCGCTCGTCAATTTTAGATTCGGATACTGCAACGGTGAAGGGTGAAAAATTGCACCTAACGTGAACATATGTAAATTGTCGTTTAAGTTGAAACCATCGGTTGGATCCAAAAATTCGTACCGGAAAAAAGATCCCCACGCCTGTGAATGATCGAATCGCAGCAAGGTGGAAACACCCCAAACTTGCGTCGCTGCACTGTCGACTGGGTTTGGCAAATCACGGTTGTAAATAATTATGCCTTCGTTCAAAATATGGAGCCGGGTAAAATCCATTTGATGATAGCAGGACCCATCGACAATGGCATTTGATTTGAACCAATAACCGGCCTCCCAGCCATCATGATGCCCGACAAATTCATCCCATCCTTTATCCGCAAGGGCACCGATTTGGCCACCGAATACAGTAAATGGGGATACTCTCCAATCCAAGGCATAATCAAAGCCTAATACCTGAGTGGCGGGACCTGCAACAAAGCTGGGTTCGTCGTTGAAAACATTTTGGCGATTGGCATTGTGGATGAAGAGGCGTTGTTGCAAGTTGCCATCCCGGCTGTCCCTTTCCATTTGGACGCCAAAATCTCGGAAGCCGAAGGTTTTCAAGTACCAATCGGCCAGACGTGCATACCTGGGCGCGTTAACTGTCGTGCGGGCAAATTCATCCGTTCCGCTGCCTGATTTAAGGCCAGCCCCCCGAAATTTTCCGGCTTTGAAACTGTAAATCCCCCAGCGTTTCTCTAAATAGGCTTCCTGCGGGTCTAAATTTATCACATTGCCAGTAAATACCGCCGAAAAGGTGCTGTCAAAGGGTATAGTCGCTTTTAATCGGAGCTGGGAGATATAGAATCCACCCCGATTGTTATTGCTGAGGGGGTCCTTGAAGGGAGCAGGCCACCCCATGCCATTTTGCCCAAGCGTGTACCCCATCACCACGCCCTCCTGAAAAACCACCTTTTCCACCGCCCTGGGGGCCGTGAACATTAGAGCCACTACGAAAAAACTCAAGAATAAAACCGCATATTTTTGGGTCACTGTGCCAAACCTTTCCAAGGGGAGTGACTCATAAAAGTAATATCTTTACACTATGACTTCTGCTACCCCATCTACCCCAGTTTTGAGTAAACCGATTTCCGGAAAGCCGGCTTGGCTTAAAGCCAAAATTCCCGGCGGTGAGGCCTATTCCCAAGTCAAAGCCGTTGTGGACAAACACGCCTTGCACACGGTTTGCCACAGCGCCCATTGCCCCAATTTGGGGGAATGCTGGGCTAAGGGCACGGCCACCTTTATGATTCTGGGGAATATTTGCACTCGAGGATGCCGATTCTGTGATGTTCCCAAAGGCAAACCAGAAGGCTATGACCGCCACGAACCGGGCCGGGTTGCCGAGTCCATTCGCCTCATGGGCCTTAAATATGCCGTCATCACTTCGGTTGCTCGGGATGATCTCAAAGACCAAGGCGCAGAAGTCTGGGCCGACACCATTCGAACGGTACGCACGGCCAATCCAAAATGTCGAATTGAAGTGCTCATTCCCGATATGCAGGGCCGAGCAGATTTGATCGATACCATTCTCGACGCACAGCCCGACATACTCAATCACAATTTTGAAACCGTGGCCCGGCTGCAAAAGCCAGTACGTGGCAGAGGAAACATAGCTGATAGCAGCGCCGTGCTGCGGCAGGCAAAAGCCAAGGGGTTTTTGACCAAAACCAGTTTGATGTTGGGATTGGGCGAAAGCGCAGAGGAACTACAGGAAATGATTCTGTATATCGCTTCCCTGAAAGTAGATATTCTGACAATGGGACAATACCTGCAACCCAGCCAAGATCACCTACCAGTGGAACGCTATGTGACCCCGGAGGAGTTCGAAAGCTTTCGGGTATTTGCTTTAGCCAATGGCATTCGCGTCTGCATTTCCGCCCCTATGGTACGCTCTTCCTACAATGCCGACGTCCAGTCTGCACCACTATTCCCAGCTTTCCGCAAATGACGTTGGCCGCATTACATTAAAAATAGGCCCTCTCACTAAAAACGATCGATAACGAACCAGCATGACATCCACCGGCGGTAATACCAGGTCAGAATTGATACAGCCCGGTCAATCCTTTGGCAAGTTCTATATCGTTCAAGCTATTGGTGAAGGTGGAACCTCCCTAATTTTCAAAGCCCTACAACAACCGATTAGCCGGGTGGTCGCTCTAAAAATACCATCCTTTACCGAAAATGGGACGCTCCTCACGCCGGATGAATTCCTTTCTGAAGCCACCTTGATGGCCCGCCTGGAACATCCCAATATCGTCCGGATCTATGATTTTGGAGTAACCGAAGATCGAGCCTTTATCTGCATGGAATATGTAGAGGGCTCCAATCTACTTGAGCTACACCAATCCGCGGCTCCTTTATCCATCAGCGGTATTCTGGCTATTGCCATGCAAACCCTTGATGCCCTAATGCATTCGCATTCTCACGGCGTCATGCATTTGGATCTTGCCCCAGCCAATGTATTGATTACAAAAACTGGAGTGGTCAAGCTACTCGATTTTGGGATGGCGGGAAAAAAACCACCCACTGCCCCAGGCAAAGTGATTGGAACCCCAGCCTTCCTCTCCCCCGAACATGTGCAAGGGAAAACCTGCACACCAAAATCCGATCTATTCAGTTTTGGTTCGCTGCTTTATTTTATCGCTACGGGAGAACAACTATTCGATCCCGGCGAAAGCAATTCCAATTTGGCCGAAATGTTGCGGGCCATTTCTGCAGCTCGTGAATTTCCACCCGCACTTAAAATAGGCAAGCTGCCTAAAACGCTAGGGAATCTGGTGCTCGGGGCCCTATCTGGAACGGAAGCGGAACAGGTCTCTCGCGATCTTAAAAAAGCCTGGGCATTGCTGGAGGGCGAGTCCAGTCCGGCTTTCGTTTTAAAACTCGAATTGGAAAGGCACGAGGACGCGCAACGCAACCTTGAATCCGCACCACCAGATGACCAAAGCCTCAGTGAACGTTATTTCAAATTGCGCGAAAGTGGTCGACATCGGGAGGCCGTGTCTTTGCTGGAAGACGCATTGCGTCGCGATCCCAATAATCCGCTTTTGCAAGAGCTGCTAACCGCCCCTCCTGCCAAATCCAAATCCACTCCAGCCACCATGGCCATATCCGGTTCTACAACTTCCAAACTGGACGCGCGCGTTCCATTTACTTCTAAGCTCTTTCCATTGGTGGTCGGAACCCTTGTAATGGCTGTAGGGTTCTTGATTTTGGACAAGTGCCATGGCACAACTCAAATGGTAAGCGCGCCAAAGGATCCAGCAAAAACTGCTGAAACTGCTGACGTTGCCAATACTGGTGACGTTGCCGATACTGCCCGCACCCATCGGGCTCCAATAGTAGATGCAGCTATTCCTGTCAATCACACCCGAACACCAAAAATCATGGTTTTGAAACAAGTGAAGCGCCCGGGCCTGCTTGCCACACACAAACCACCCGCTCTCGCCATTTCAGGACCATCAGGAATCAAAGTTTCCTTGAACGACTCCGGAGAACGAATTTCCCCCAGCCCCAAGGGCGGCTGGAATCTGGAACCGGGCTTACTCAATGTAACCCTCACGTTACCCGGTAATGCGCGGCCGATCAATTCCTCTCTTTTCCTTTTCGCGGACACGTTATATACACTGCGAGTGGATGACGATGGCGGATTTTCCGTTTCCCGCGAGCGCCGTTGATGTTCAAATTCGGTCTGTTCCTGATGCTGGTTTTGGCCTGCGCGTCCCACAAGTCACACGCCGAGCCGCAAGGAAAATCAAATCTCAATCTGGCGGTCACTCTCTATCAGCAAGGGCTCTATGATTCGTCCTTGCACCAATTAGAAACCCTGGCGCGAGAAAGTCAAAGTAAGCGCCGGGACTCCATTTGTATTGTCCAGTACTTGGGAATGGCATCTGCAAAACTTGGCATGGACTCGACTGCCACGGTTTACTTCTCAAAGCTGCTGGGCCTGGACAGCCTGTTTCAATTTCCAAAGAACGAAGACATACGCATCCTGAGTAATTTCCAGAAGGCTCAGGAAATGCTCGTCGTCCAACAAGATGCGGTACCCTTGTTAGAACCCATAGAGGCTTTGGGGCCCATAGAGCCCTTACGAACACTGACTCCAATTGCCCCCCTAACTTCGGCAACGCAATCGAAGGAATTATCGCCGGATTCCAGTATCCGATCCGATGTACTCATCCCGCGAACCCGCGAAACGGATAAAATCGGGCTAACCTATGGGGCTTGGCCACTGGGCGCTGGCTGGATAGTGAAAAAGCGGATTAGACCGGGGTTGGGACTAGGTGCCGTGCAAGTTACCGGATTGCTTCTCTCTGCTTATGCGTCTTATATGCAAAGTCGGGAGCAGGGCGATGCCTTTGGGGTCAGAGACGAGCGAGAACGGGTCACCTTGGAAAAATGGCAGTGGACCCAGCGCATCGCCCTCTCAACGGCATTAGGTGCCTATATTTTCTCCCTTATCGCATCTGTGGGAGATTGAGCATGTCCAATTTGGGAATCGGCGCCCAACTCATTTGGGAAAACGGGGAGCGTATGCCATTTTCGCTCACCAAGGTGATCGTCACCCTGGGACGCAATGAGGCAAATGACATTTTCCTGGATGATCCGAAAGTGTCCTCTTTCCATGCAAACATTCTCAACCGAGAAGACGGATTTCACCTGTTGGATTTAAAAAGCCGCAACGGAACACTCGTGAACGGCAAATCAGTGACTCATTACGCCCTCAAGGAAGGCGACCTGATTCATTTCGGCGACATCGTGCTGCGCTTCCAATTGCAAGCGCTTTTTCCTAAAAGCCAGATTCCCTTGGCCCGCTTGAA
This sequence comes from Fibrobacteria bacterium, assembly GCA_043766615.1. GTDB lineage: Bacteria > Fibrobacterota > Fibrobacteria > UBA11236 > UBA11236 > Chersky-265. Next base: position 8,875 of record JAYUHW010000012.1, read on the forward strand.
CCAGAAAATCCATACCATGGCCATTCAAGTGCCGGGCTTCCAAAAGGAAGCGGAAGAGATTCTAAAAGAAGTCGAGCGACATCAGGATTTCTTAAAAGCTTTGGTCGTTTCCACCAGTGCGCTTGCTGAGTCCCGCACTTTGCCCCAATTTTCCGATAAGCTGGCCGAAATCTTGACACGGAAACTGGAATGTCGATCGATTTCCCTCTCTGCCGAGAAGATGGAAGCTCTGCCGAAATGGCTGTCCTTGCAAACCGGTACTTGGAATGCGGAATTCGGATCCGAAGCCCGTGCAAACTCTATGGGTAGTGGGCGCTATTTAAAAATAGCCCGGACAACTAGCTCCTTTACCGTACAACTCGCCTTCGAAACCAATCCTGCCTGCGGATGGGTCTGCTTTCAAGCCGATGGAGTCGCGCAATCCCCCAGTGAGGAAACGCTTGATCTACTAGAGATGATTCTGCTTTTTTCCGCCGTCCTTTGGCGTAACTTACAGGATATCGAAGATCTGCACCAGAAGGAAACCGGAAAACTGTTGCAGGAAAAAGACAATGAAAGCCGCAACCGGATCGAAGGTCTTGAGAGAAAAAACCGTGAGCTTGATGATTTTCTGAACCAGATGAGAAACAATCTGGTTTTCGCTGAAGGGGGACCCATGGAAAAAGTCCAGGTCCTCGCAAAAAAATTGGCCACCGTGGATTTGCCTGTTCTCATCACAGGTGAAACCGGCACCGGTAAAACGTATATTGCCCAGCTTATCCATCATGCCGGAGCCCGATCCGGCAAACCCTTTGTTGTCGTCGACTGCGCCACTTTACCCGCCAACCTCATCGAGAGTGAACTTTTCGGCCATGAAAAAGGCGCGTTTACGGGTGCGATGGTACGCAAGCCAGGAAAAGTGGAAGGTTGCGCTGGCGGGACTTTATTTCTCGACGAAATTGGCGACCTTCCCATGGAACTACAAGGCAAGCTTCTGCGTTTTGTGCAGGAAGGTAAGTTCGAAAGATTGGGCGGAAATGAAACAATGCATGTCGATGTCCGCATAGTGGCTGCGACCAATTATAATCTGGAAGAACGGGTTCGCCTTGGTCGTTTCCGCCAAGATCTCTTTTATCGCCTGCACGTGCTCCCACTACAGATGCCGGCCCTTCGCGATCGACCTGCCGATATTCCAGTCCTGGCACGCCACTTTATCCAAAAGCATTTCGGCCATACTCATTGGTCTTTTTCATCGGATGCTCTCAATGCCATTCGAATATACGCTTGGCCGGGAAACGTCCGAGAGCTGGAAAACAAATTGCAACGAGCTTGGCTTTTTCATGTGGGCAATATTATCAGCGCCGCCGATCTCGGTTTTGAAAGTGCCACCCAAGAGCCTTTAACTTCGGCTGGATTGGAAGAAGGCACCTTCGAGAATAAAACCCTGGAGCAGTACCGAGAAGGCTACGAATCTTCGCTGCTACGAACCTGTCTTAAACATTTCAAAGGCAATATCACCAAATGCGCTGAACATTTGCAAATATCCCGCAATACCTGCAAAAGTATGCTGCGAAAATACCGATTGCTTCAA
>JAYUHW010000013.1:0-6571 GCA_043766615.1 Fibrobacteria bacterium
TTTGCCGGCTTGCCAAACGGCACGCGTATCCCCTTCTCGGTGGCATCTTTGACTCGTATTCCAGATTCAGAACCGTGTACACCGCGCAAGATGCGGAGACGGCCAAGGCCATCCAATTCTATTCCATATCCTGGGGAATATTCCAAAGTCTCATAAAAGAAGCCGCGCCCGATGTCCGAATTCAGGGGACCGAAAATATATTTATCTGGGATGTTTTGGGAGAAACGTCCTTTCGCCAAGCGAAGGCGCTGGATATACGGGGATTGGTTACCGATGATTTGGAGACTTTGTTGTCGCTTAGAAAAGACTGAAAAAGGCACTGCGTAAATCCAGCAGTTGCACTTGTCGAGCAGATTTGACGGAAAGTACGCCAGAGGCAGTGACAAGGCTGGAAATGTCTTCTCCATCGATTTGGGCGAATTCGCCTTCAGCACCGAGGATTTCCACTGCATTGGCTTGATAGACCTGGACATATTTTTTCATGTAACGGCCGAAACGCGGGAGAATCCGTGAACACGCGACCAGCATGGTGAATTTCCAGAGTCGGTCGAATACCACCACCTCCAATTTGGAATCATCAAAACGGGCCGATGGAAAAGGCTTGGCACCGGCCGCGTAGGAATTGATATTTCCAATTAAGCAACAGAGTGAGCCTTCCAGATCGATAATTTCTTCTTTCGATGCTGTAATTAAGCGCACTCTACACTTCGCCTTAATACGGTAATTTGTTCTACGCAGAAAAGCGCTGACATAATAGAGCCGATTGAAAAAGGAACCTTTTGGAATTTTCCCGCCTTTACGGGCGACATCGAAATCATGCAATACTGCTGCGTCCATCCCCAGGCTCAGGTAGCTGGCCATGGTTAACGTTCCATTGATTTTCCATAAATCAAAACCCGTGCATTGCGCCTTGAGTAATCGTTTGACGCAGGCTAGTAGACCACGTTGATCGTAAATTCTGAACACACCCAGACAACGTCCCAAATCGTTCCCGGTTCCCAAGGGTATTAGACCGATTTGCGTATCTTCCAAAACCATGAGGCGTAGCCTATTCAAAACAAAACCGATTGTGCCATCGCCACCCACCGCGATAACTTTTTGGGCCGATGCTAGTAGTGCATCCGTTTGCTCTGCTAGGCGATTCGCATCTGTGAGCTCCGCTTTCCATTCCCTGCTTTTAAACCCAAAGGACTCCATTATTTGCGCGAGTTGATGAAAGACGATGCCGCCAATTCCTCCGCCGGAAATAGGGTTGATTAAAAAAGCGATGGCCAAGCGATTATTTTGCACTGGCGTTAAACCATTTTGCGATGCGTACCAGTATGAAGTCTTTAAGCCGCACAAGGTATTCCCTAAAAGGAATAGCAGATTCCGATTCCGCAACAATCAGCCCTGAAGCCTCAAACCCCAAGTTCTGGGCTATGTACAGGGAGCGAGGAAGGTGGTAATCCTGGCTTACGATTAATATGCGGCGGAAAGAATAATTTCTGCGGCAATTGAGCAGGGTAACATAGGTGGAACGGCCCTTCTCGTCGATTAGTATATCCTCCAGCGGAATTGCATTCCGTCGTGCATATTCCAACATGGAGACTGTTTCATTGTAACCATGGGGTACGGCATGGCCGGACAACAAGAGTTTGGTCCCTTTATGTGTGACCAGGTATTTTATGGCGCCTTCCATGCGCTGGCGGAGGACCGGGGACAATTTTCCAGAACGATAGACGCTGGCTCCCGGGACAATCACTGCGTCTACAGAGGGAATCGAAGCCAAATCCGAAAACATGTGGGCTTTGGTTTTAACCACTATGTAGGCATTGATGATCCAGGCCAATACGACGAAGACAATCAAGAAAGTACTGAATGTCTTTAGGCGTGCCATGTATTGGTCTTTAAATACACGTCCTTTACGTGAACATATTTTGCGGCCAGTTGATGAATATCGCTGATTTCCTGCGGCGTCAATGGGCGAATCACGCGCGCTGGATTTCCCATGATCAGTGAACCGGTCGGGTAGATTTTGCCTTTAGGTAGTAAGCTGCCTGCCGCAATCAAACAGTCTTCGCCCACTTTTGTGCCATCCATGATAATGCTTCCCATGCCTATCAGAACACGGTTTCCGATTGTACAGGCGTGAATTATGCACCCATGTCCCACGGAAACGTCGTCCCCGATTATGGCCGAAAAATCATTAGCCACATGCACGGTAGTCTGATCCTGAATATTCGACCGCGCACCCACCGAAATGGAATTAATGTCCCCGCGCAGCACACATTGGAAAAAAATTGAGGCATCGTCACCGAGAACAACTTGGCCGATAAGGTCCGCAGAAGGCGCCACAAAAACTCTGGCACCAAGCTGGGGTATTTTGTCACCAAATGGCAATATCAAGCAGTCCTCTTGAATCAGCCCCAGGTGGCGGGGACTTTAGTTGCGAATATGCGAATACGCAGGGTAGGAAACAAGTTCCGACTTTTCGAACCAGAAAGCCACCTCGCGTTCCGCGCTTTGCACAGAATCGGAAGAATGGACAATGTTTTCACCTGTATTGGGGGCGAAGTCGTGGCGAATTGTACCGGGACTTGCATTGGAAGGATTAGTAGCACCATTGAGAGTACGTACCTTTTCCACAGCTTTTTCACCGGAAAGGGCGAGCAAGACAGACGGACCTGAAGTCATAAAGGCCACCAATTCAGGAAAGAAACCTCTTTCCTTGTGTTCCCCGTAAAAAGCTTCAGCTTCCGACTTGGTAATGGTTTTGATTTTAAGGGCCGATACGGACAAACGAGCCATTTCAAAGCGACCGATAATTTCGCCTATAAGACCATTTTTGACGCCATTTGGTTTAACAATTACAAAAGTAGTTTCCATGATTTTCCCGAACTCTAAGTTTGGCTGAATAGTAATAACTTGGCCAGTTTTTGGAAATTTTAGCGACATGAAACGTGTAGTGGATTTATAAGTGCTATTATGTACACTATATTTTACTGCTTTTGAATTTACTTTAGCTTGGGGTATGGCGCAGGAGGTAGTGATATGTTTAACGCAAAACGAGCAGAAATTCCAAAGCAAATTGCCAAGCTCAATGAAGGGCCCACTTCAGCAACCGTTACACTTCCCAAAGAAATTGGATCTCACTATATTAGGCAGGTAAATTGATTCTGCGGAAAAGTTTTGATGTGCGGATTTAGCTCAGTTGGTAGAGCTTTTGCTTCCCAAGCAAATGGTCGTCGGTTCGAATCCGATAATCCGCTCCAAGGGCTCCCTTTCCGGGGGGCCCTTTTTTAATTCCTTAAATGCCGAATGAAATTACATCAAATTGATAGAGTGACTGTACCGATGGCCATCCACTAACACTCGGACAAAATAAGTTCCTCGTGAAAAGCCTTCCGTTGAAAACCGAATGCTACCGGGATGCATTGTTATGCCAGTGGCCAAGGTTCGGCCTTGCAGATCCTGCACAGCGATGGTCGAGTTCCCGAGGAAAGGGATTTCAGCAATGATCCCCGTTTGGTCCCGGTGAACTTTGAAGTCCGTGGACATGGCATCCATGCTGCGTAATTTGGGATCGATGAACACTGTGGGATCAAAAGCGGAAGTAGGTGAAATTTTATTGAGTGTATACCACGCTTCAGAGGCCCAAGGAGCTTTGGCAGTTGCGGAACGAATGGAGGGAGTCTTAATATGAACAACATAATTTGGAGTCAAGCCGTCGATTTGCAAGAAAACACTTTTCTTGTCCATCGAGAGGGTGGCTGAAGATACTGTCAGGTTGCGCCTGCTCTGTAGGTTCCCTGCACCGTATCCCTCCTGAGGTAACTGTGTCCAGGTCTCAACAGTGAAATTTGCTGCAACGGCACTGGCCGCTGAAACAGGCTCTGTGAACTCTAATTCCATTCCATTCTTGCGCGACCGCACTGCCAATAACTCAAAAGTCGAGGTGCTATTGTCAATCAATTTGCTAAGGCCATAATTTTTATTTTGCCAGCCCCAATTGGTACTGTTATTTCCAATTTGCCCAATGTACAGGGCGCCGTCAGGTCCCCATACTAACCTGTTTGTGCCTGCCTCAAATCCACCGGCAAATTTGAAAACGACACCTTGATATTCACCAGCTACTTTTTCCACAAAAATTCTCTGGAGTCCACCGAAGCTCACGTCGCCGACTAAAAATTGCCCCGAGTACGGTCCATGCGTAACATAGGCAGGCTGACTAGGAGATAGACCGATTTGCCCTTCCTCCAACCATACGACTGGAGGCGATTGAGGAACCCTGGAAATATCGTAAGGATTTGCGGGATCATTATGCATACCATAATTTCGGCCCTTTACGAAGTGATTGAGTTTATTGGCCGGCAGCCAATGTCCCTGATTATCTGTTCCAAATATTTCGCCTTCAGGTCCAAAGGCAATGCCGTTTGGCGTTCTGAGTCCTCCTACCACAATTTCAAACGTGCCCTTTTTAGGATCCATCTTGATCAAACTTCCCCGATCTTTGCCTTGATCGGAGCTCGGTGGATACTCGGAAGCCAGTGTTCCGTAGAAAAATCCGTCTTTGTAGAGCAGGCCAAATGCGAACAAATGCCAGCGTTCTCCATTAGAACTATTCAGGGGATAGCTCCAACCACTGACAATCTTACGATTTTCATCTGCTAGGCCATTTTTGTCGGCATCGGGTAGCATGTACAATCCGTCTTTACACATAACGTAAATAGTGTCATTCACAACCTTTAGGCCAAGTGGCTCTTTTAAGCTTTGTGCGAACACCTTGTAAGTCACGCCAGAACTGTCTTTGCCGCCCATTCCGGAGATGATGTACACTTTTCCGGTTACGGTCATATCGCTGCCCCAATCACTGGCAACTAGCCGCCCATCAGATAAGAAATCCAATCCTCCATTACGGAGCAGGAAGTTCGGAGGTCGCATATTGTGCAGATCCCAGCTTGGATGGGGTGCGGTTAGCATGGCCTGCCCGAGAATACAAATGGGGGCTAGTCCTAATCCAAAAAAAGACCAAAGCGAAAGTCGGCCTGTATGCATATATTCTCCTGATCAATGGGGCTGCTGCTTAAAATAAGGCAAAAGTACTTGTCAAGTTGGTACAATTTCGGCATTCATAGGTATTTAGTAGGCATGGTAAAAAAACTCAAATTTCAACTCTTAATGCAATTTTATGGGTTTTGGAGGGGCAGCTTTTTCCTCTCCGCGGGCTTGATTTTAACAGTCGGCGGCTGTTTGGAAAACCAATCATTACAACCAGTACACTCTCAGCCTAAACCAGTGATTCTAGCCGCGGCTGGATTGCCTGCTATGCCCGAGTACAACCCTCTCACTCAGGAAGGAATCGACCTCGGTAGGCGTTTGTTTTTTGATAAAATCCTTTCGGATCATAACATTCAAGCTTGCTCCGATTGCCATTTGGCTTCGCGGGCCTTTTCGGATACTTTTAATTTCAGTTTTGGTGCCAAAGGACTGCCAGGACTTCGTAATGCTCCAAGTCTAGTGAATTCAGTATGGCTGCCCAATCTTTTTTGGGATGGGCGTGCGGCCACGCTTGAAGAGCAGGCAAAAGCTCCTGTGCCAAATCCAATGGAAATGGATTTACCGTGGGATCAGGCCATTCTCAAATTGTCGAAAGATAAGCACTATCCTGATTTGTTTGCCGCGGCATTTAGCGAGGGACCCATCACCCAGGAAAAGGTCGTCCGGGCGTTGGCGCAATTTGAGCGCACGCTGATTTCTTTCAATTCAAAATTTGATCGATTCCTACGGGGTGAAGTCGTCCTCTCGGAAGCGGAGTCTACCGGTTACGCCCTTTTCAATCAAGAGAAGACGGGTTGTTTTCATTGCCATTCCGGGATTCTTTTCACGGACCTCCAATTTCATAACAATGGTATAGAAGAAAACATTGATGGCACAGGCCGGGGAGCGATTACCGGAAATCCAGACGATGATGGGAAATTCCGCACACCAACTCTGCGGAATTTAAAGCTAACCCGTCCATTTATGCATGATGGGCGATTTTTTTCATTGGAAGAAACCCTAGAGCACTATAGCGCTGGAGGGAAGCCTTCACGTACAGTGGACTCCTTGGTGCCAGGAAGAACTCGGTATCCATTGAGCGAACAGGAAATTCAGTATGTGCTGGCCTTTTTGTTGACTCTGACGGATAGTACGATCGCCTTGAATCCCGATTTTCAGAGACCCACAGATTTACCATAGCAGAGACCCACAGATTTACCATAGATAAGGGTGTATATTCTTAAATCAACAGTTGGGGAGCGATGATTCTATCTAAAGTTAAAATTTCAGCCTGCATTTTTACGGCAATGTTATTTGGCTCCTGTACCCTTGACGATTTAATCGGTGATCCCAATCACGGGATTTCCAGTATGACCTTAGATGAAAAGGTAGTGCTGGGTTTGAAGACGGCCCTGAAAGTGGGAATCGATTCCAGCGCTGCGGTAGCGTCCAAGCTCAACGGTTATCTGGCCCATAAGGTTATTAAAATTTTACTCCCTCCTGAGGCCGATTCCGCTTTGCAGGCCGCAGAAAAACTGGCGGCAATGGTGAC
>JAYUHW010000014.1:0-13426 GCA_043766615.1 Fibrobacteria bacterium
AATTCCACTCTTTTCATTGGCGAATGTACGGAGAATTGTCGTACCAATCCCAGGTGTAGTCATCACCATGCCATCAAGCGGAATGAAACCAAACGCATACTTATATCCGACCGCAATTAACTGGCTACCCATCCAGGCCACGGAGGTAAAGTCAACCTTCAAGTGAACATTATTATTTGTCCAGCTGACACCATTGGATGAAGTCGCAACTCGGCCGCTATCGCCCACAGCCACCAACTCACTACCGGTCCAAATTATGGAGCTGAAGCTTGCGAGTGTGCCGATGTTTTGAGGGGTCCAGCTTATCCCATCAGCCGAAGTGATCAGCTTTCCCGTGTCGCCCACAGCCACCAATTGTTTGCCCGTCCACACTGCGGAATTGAGGGGCCCATCAATGCCACCGGAATTCCTGACAGTCCAATTGATACCATCGGGTGAGGTGAGCACTTCCGCATTTTCACCGACGGCTACCACTTGGGATCCTGTCCAAGTAACCGCGTTGAGCTTAGATTCCGTTCCGGTATTGGTATTCGAGGTCCACACAATTCCATCCAGTGACGTGTAGGAGTACCCCTTTTCGCCCACTGCCACCAACTTAGTGCCCGCCCAAGTGACGCAGGTAAGTGAAAGTCCCGTTTTTTTACGCGTTGTCCACGTTATGCCATCGACGGAGGTAATCACGGTTGACTTTCCAATCGCAACCAATAAACTACCTGTCCAGGTTACCGAAATGAGTCGCACATTCACTCCGGAGTTTTGATGGGTCCAGGTTATGCCATCCGGCGAAGTGATCACTGCGCCACTGTCACCGACCGATACCAATTGACTCCCAGTCCAGATAACCGAATAAAGGTACCCCCCTCCCCCATACGATCTCGGTGTCCAAACATCCTGGGCATGACTACTAGTGGAAAATCCGAATAGTAAAGCGCAGACTAAAAGAATATTTAGCTGTTTCATCGCGACCTCTTCTGCGGGAATGATGCTCGATCTGTTCTGCCCAATTCTATGACCAAGACCGATTTATTTTTGATATCAAGCAACAGAGGTTTTCGCCAAGTTGGCGATAAGGAGTTTTAACGGATTATAAGCAGTTTGAAAAACCGGAATAGCCGCATTTGGACAAGCCAGTAGTGGGCGTAATGGTTGTGTCTTTCCCTGCGGATATCGAGATCGTTTTGGTAGCTTGGTAACCGCGCAATGGCGTTGATAAGGTGTCCATTGCATCCATGAGTACTGTATGGCTGATGTTCGGGGTCAGGTATTTGTAGGTCAGCAGAATGTCAAAGGACTTGGTCCCGACTAAGGCATGGGACCATGTTGTTCCATTGGTACCAGTAATCATGGTTCCGACATTCCCAACTAGTGCGCCTGTGTTGTTATTCGTTGTCCAGCGTATAGCATTCAAGTTTTGCGCCGACGTCAGCACGGTGGGATTCCAGGATGTGCCATCCGTGGTTTTCAATAAAGTGCCAGCATCACCCACTGCATATCCCGTATTGTTAGCGGTAAAATAAACGCCACTGAGTTTTTTCGTGGTTCCGCTGGACAGAATCGTCCAAGCTGTTCCGTCAGTAGTTTTTAGGATAATTCCGGAATCTCCAACCACGAAGCCGACAGTAGTCGAGATGAAATAAACGGCGTTTAAATTTCGAGGTGTTCCGCTTATTAAGGTTGCCCATGCCACGCCCGTATTCGAGCTTTTTAAGATGGCCCCGGAATTTCCAACTGCATAGCCGACTGAGTTGCTGGGAAAATATACAGCATTCAAGTTTTGCGTCGCGGGGTTGGTGGTTGGATTGGACCAACTGGTACCACTGGAAATTTTGATCGTCCCCGCATTGCCAACCGCGAATCCAGATGAAGACGTTCTAAAATGAACGCCGTTTAGATTTTGGGTGGTGCCGGTAGATTGCGTGACCCATGTCACTCCGTCTGTGGTTTTTAATGCGATGCCGGAATCTCCAACTGCAAATCCAGCTGTGGCACTGATAAAACTGACTGATTTTAAATTACGACCTGTGCCGCTGGCATTTGTAGACCAATTGGCCCCTGAATTTGTGGTGCGTAGAATGGTCCCGGAATCTCCAACCACGGATCCCGTGGTACCATTGCCAAAGCTGATGCCTCGTAATTTTGGCCCTACCGGCATGGAGTCGCGCGTGGTGCCATCCACCCGCAGCCGAATCCATTTGACTGGATTTGTGAGGCTGCCGGGACTGTTTGACACAACCCTGGCTCGTAAAATGGAAAAAGCCGGGCTGGCCGTCTTGTTGACAAAGGCTGTGTCACCGGGTTGAATCAAAAAACTGACGGAGTCTTGATAAACGGTATCCGTACGAGTTGGATTAAGACCTGTATCCAAAACCACTATTTTAGCGGTCCACGTTCTCAATGATGCAAGCGCATACGTTTTGGTCGACACGGAAATGCTGCCCGTATCTGATCTTCCGTTTATGACATATGTGTATGTGGTGGGCGCGATTAAGGGTGCGCTGAGAATAATTTTGAGCGTATCCAAGGTAAAGAATGTATCTGCGGAAGCGATTTTCAACAACGCGTTGGAACTGGGTTTCAAATTAATTTCCATACTCACAAAACCAGGGACGGAGGATTGCTCATCCTTGGATTCGAAGAAACATGAGGTCAGCAAAATAAGGCAAATTGCTGATAGGCGTAGCGTTTTCCGCATCTATTTTATTATCGGACTCGGCAAGTGGGTCCGGGTGTGAGGAAACATCCACAAGGAGTCAAGATCCCCATTACATTTTGAGGAATTTGAAGATATTACGGTTTAGGAAAGGAGGTTGCTGGAAATTCTAGGTCGGGGGGCTTGATTAGGAGCTCCCTGGAGTTGATTTCCTCAACCATGGTAACGCGATCCGATATCATGTTGATATGGGAAATTATTCGGGGGCGATACCGACTTGATTCTGATATCACTCGGAATGCATATTCACCTGGAGCCAGCGCAAGACTGAAACTTCCACTTGGTAGTATGGAAATACGCCGAGCCAGTCCATAAATCTGAACAAAAAAGTTGGGCGCCGAATCGGGCAAGGCAATAAATCCCCTGAATTTTCCGGTTATAGCCAAATTACCATTTAATGTGGTAGTATTTTCCGAGGACAACTCAACCCGGTGCATCCATCCCAGGCTGTCGCCTTGCATGACTTCAATGGTGTACGCGCCTGGAGAAATACCCGTAAGTGTGAATCGACCAAAGGAGTCCGTCAACGCATCCTGGCATACGGATGCGCTCACAGGGGAATTCTGATCCAACAAAAAGTTTTGCGGTCGCAACCGGACTTGTACAGCTCTGGCAGGAGTTTTATCCGGCATGGTTATCATACCGGACACGGCGCACGAATCGGAATTGGCATGACTCTTGTTCACCGGTGACGGGACCTCCGGACTATTCGACCACAAAAAAGCTGCGAGCAAATATTTCAGCATGTAACCTTTGGGAACCCGTTTTTAGAATAATACAGCATTCGAGCAGGGATGCAAGTAAACGTATTTGGACATAAAAAAAGAGGACCCAAATGGATCCTCTGATTCGACTGTAAGCGGACTTCCGGGCTTTTCAGCCCATGAGCCATAACTTTATTTCGAGTAATATTCGACGATATGCTGTTCGGTTAGCTTGATGGGGATTTGCTCACGAATGGGCTTAGCCACAAGCTTGCCTTCCATCTTCACTTTATTGATTTCATAGTATTCGGGAACCATGACGCCACCGGAATGGGTCAGGGCTTCGATAATTTGGGGATGATTCTTGGATGCATCGACAACGGTGATGACATCGCCGACTCTGAGCTGATGGCTGGGCGTCTGGATGCGACGGCCATTGATCATGAAATGACCATGGGCCACATATTGGCGTGCAGCATAAATGGTACGGGAAAAGCCCATGCGGAAAATTGCGGCATCGGCCCGCGTTTCCAGTTGGGATAGCAGCACCGTGCCCGTGGACTCATGCGAATGCGCGGCCTTGGCATAATAATTACGCATCTGCTTTTCGGAGACGTCGTAAACAGCCTTGAGCCTTTGCTTTTCCAGCAACTGCAGTTTGTAGGTGGACGGGCTCTTCTTGCGGGCCAAGCCGTGCTGGCCAGGGGTGAAGGACCTTCTCTCCATAATCCGCGCAGCCTTGGGTGTAATTGCCAAGTTTAATGCACGGGAAATCTTTACTTTTGCTCCAGCCGCCATTCAATTCTTCCTTTGCCGAATTCGGTCGATTCGTTCAAAAATTTACGGCCCATCAAGCTAGCTATAAGCCCAGTAATTTTCAATAGATACTGGGTTTATACCGGGCTAAGTGAGTAAATCCTATATTGGACAAGGCTAAAATGGTCAAAAACCCAATCCGGGGCTCGGCCCCAGGGAAACCCTATGGTAGATGAAATCTCGGTACAAGAATTAAGTGAAATCCTTGAAAAGGACCCAAAAACCGTGCTTATTGACGTCCGGGAAGAGGATGAGTTCAACGATGTGAATATTGGCGGGAAACTTATCCCAATGAGTGAGCTGGAAGAGCGCTTTGCCGAAATCCCCAAAGATGCCCCCACAGTCTATATCTATTGCCGCTCCGGCCGACGATCGCGCACGGCCATAGAATTCCTCAAATCCAAGGGGTATTCCAATGGCATCAACGTAACGGGCGGCATTTTGGCATGGCTGAACGAAGTCAATCCGGACGGCAGACCGCAATAAATCGGATGTATTTTTGACCTAAAGCAGGCCGGTGCACGAATTCAACCGGCGCCCTATTTCCAGGTTTGAAGAAAAGTCTCTTCCAGAAAACCGACTGTGCTGTGTTTTCCATCGGTCACCAGTGGCCGCTTAAGTAAGCGACCGTTCCCGGCCAGCAATGCCACTATTTGAGCATGCGTCATTGAACCAACCTTGTCCTTGATTTTTAACTCCTTATACTGCACGCCACTGGTATTGAAGAATTTGCGGAGTTCCGCGCCACTTTGCTGAATGATTTTGTTCAGCTCGGTTGTGGATGGTGGTTCCTCGGTGATATCGATAAACAGATAGGTCCGGCCTAATTTTTCCAGGGCCTTTTCCGCATTGCGACACGTACTACACTTTTTATAACCATAAAATTTAAGCATGATACCGATCCTATTGAGGGTGCCGAAATAGTAATTGCCCGAAGGCGCATTTTGGGGGATCTTGTTATCTTGGCCAGCCATGCAGACAATCACCGGCACAATAAATAAAATGCATACCGCGGCTGCTGAAGTCGTCCAATATGCTTTGCCTCTCGGCGACATAAAAATCCCATTGAATCCCCTTTTGGGTCAACCCGTTCGATTTCGATTTACCGGTCGGATATTCTGTGTGAATTGTGGAAAGGCCACTAAAACCAGTTTCTCACAGGGTTATTGTTTCCGTTGTATGCAAACGCTGGCTCAAACCGATATGTGCATCGTGCGGCCGGAAACTTGTCATTATCACTTAGGCACTTGCCGTGAACCGGAATGGGGCATGGCTCATTGCTTTATCGAACACACCGTCTACCTGGCCAACTCTTCCGGAATTAAAGTGGGCATCACACGCTCACATCAGGTGAAAACCCGTTGGATGGATCAAGGCGCCGTGCAGGCTTTGCCCATTGTAAAAGTCAAAACCAGACTCGAATCCGGTCAAGTGGAATCGCAGTTGAGCAAGGTCATGGCAGATAAGACCAACTGGCGGCTCATGCTGAAATCACAAGGTGAAGTGGTGGATTTGCAAAGTAAGCGCGACGCACTTTTTTCCAACTGGCCATCTGGGTTACCGGGAGAAAAACTATCCGATGCGGAAGAGCACCGCTTTCAATATCCCGTCCTGAAATACCCGGAAAAGCCCGTCTCCCTAAATCTGGACAAGGAGCCACTGGTACAAGGCGATTTACAAGGGATCAAAGGGCAATATCTCTTGCTCAGCACCGGCGTCATCAATATGCGGAAGTACGGAGGGTATGAATTGGAATGGGAAAGTTTAGTCCCATAAAAAATCTTGGGTTGATTAAATATTTTTTCCCAGTACCCGGCTGCCGGTTTCCGTAACCAGAACGTCATCCTCAATGCGAATGCCTCCCGCTTTCCGGAAGCTACGCAATACTTTATAGTCAATAAAAGCTTGACACTTTTTCTGTGCTTCCCATTGATCCATTAGGGCAGGGATAAAATAAATGCCGGGCTCTACCGTTAGAACGTTACCGGGTTGCAAAGCCTTGGCTAAACGAAGATGAGCAAGCCCAAACTGGTCACTGCGCGTGACCGTGTGGTCATAACCAACAAAGTCCTCACCCAGACCTTCCATATCATGCACATCCAACCCAAGCATGTGCCCAAGGCCATGGGGAAAAAACAACGCATGGGCTCCAGCCGCCACGGCCTCCTCCATATTTCCCTTCATCAGTCCAATTTCTTTGAGTCCTTCAGCAATGATACGGGCCGCCTGTAAATGGATTTCCTTATAGGGTACACCAGGTTTAATGGCAGCGATTGCTGAGGATTGAGCTTTTTGTACAAGGGCAAACACCACCGTTTGTTCCGATGAGAAGCTGTCCCCTACTGAAAAAGTGCGCGTGATATCCGACGCGTAATGTTCCGGTGATTCAGCACCCGCATCCACCAAAAGTAGATCTCCATTTTGCAATCGATTGGTATGGTTATGATTGTGCAGGATTTCACCATGGACGGACAATATAATGGGATAGGCACCGGCTCGATTATGGGATGAGAATACCTTTTCCAGTATCGCTACTAATTCATACTCATAGACACCGGCCCCAATGGACAATGCCATCTCGGCAAAAGCTTGATGGGTAACCTTTAACGCAGACTCAATTGCAAAACATTCTTCCCTTGATTTGATGGACCTAAGTGCAACGATGCTGCGGATCAAATCAGCATGAATGGTTTTTAAAATTTGAGGAAAGGGTTGATTGATTAACCCAGCCAATTTTAAACCCTGCTCAACTCGATACACAGGCGGGAACTGGATTTTGCGTCCTTGGGATTGAGCCAATTGCAATCTATCCGCTAGTTGGGACAGTGAGCCACTTTCCGTTACACCAACTTGTTCGGCCATTAGTTGCAGAGACGATTGTGCTCCAGTCCAAACCACATCCTCTAAAGTACAGTCCTGCCCAAAAAGAAAATCTTTATTCCCGTCTACATCCAAAAGTCCGGTCACGCCCGGTTTGTCAATGCCAAAGAAATACAGCAAATTGCTGTCTTGCCGGAAGGGGTAAGCATTGGCTGGATAATTTTTGGGACTGTCCTCATTGCCCAGCAGCAAGATCAATCCAGAACCGACTTTTTCCCTTAGTTTTTCCCGTCGATGCGTATACGTATTGGCTGTAAACATAGGATTCAATAATAGTTTTAATGGCTGCCGAAAAGAGAATGTATGAGCAAAATGTGCGCTTAAAGCTTTCATCCAAGATACCACCTACGTAGCTGCCCTAATCTGGCGCACTTCCAAATGAAATTCGAGCAGTTGGCTAACGGAATGTTGTAACTAGAATTTCAGACGGAAAAGTGCCTGTTCCATTCCAGGAGCAGTGGCAAATAAGGGTTCAAAAGTGTCTGGAGAGCTTGTTAAAAGCGCACGCATTTCCTCATATTGGGCACCTACTGTGGAAGGCCCTATCCCGATGATGGACACATTATTTTGACGCAGTGTGTTTACCCAACCAGGAAAATCGGAATGCAGAAACGGGATATATAAAACGGTATGTGAAAAATTCGAACCACAAAAAATATAGCTGGCTTCCGAAAGAGGGAAAGCAATTACGTCTTCATTTTTCAAGTGGTGATCCACATAATCCACTAAAGGTCCATAAGATCGCTTCATTCTATTCTGAACTCTTTTATTATCAAGAAGCGGAAAAGCAATGATCAACAACAACGGCAAAGCTAAGCCCGTTAAAATCAAAAAATATCCGCGTTTATGAATAACAGAACAAGTCCATTGTGTGAGAATATCCGATTTCCAAAAAAGAAGGATGACCAACGCCGCACTGACATAAAAACCGGTTTTTCCCTGATTGCAAGACGAAAATAAATACATGCTTAAAACAAGGGCAAATAGCAGCCAATCCGGTATTTTCATTCTTTGCATTCCGATCGCGCCCAAAACCGCAAACAGGCCTATGAATGGAAACCCCAGCCGAAAAGCTTGCCCTACAAAGGACGACATTTCATTTACATTGGGATTATAATGGCCTGAAAAAGGCGTTCGGTAATAAATTAGTAATGCGCCGCAGCACAAAATTAAAAGGAGTGGGGAGTATCGCGACTTGATAAAATCCTTGAACCGAACAATACAATCGAAGAGGAAAACCATCGTAAATGATGCAATTATAAAAAAGCCAAGGGACAGCTCTCTCAAAATTTCATGGTACAGAAACTGGATATCCCCATTGCGCAAAGGATGAAATACATGCTGCAGAGTCAAATTGGAAAAGTGCGCAAGATTATAATATCCAGGAAAAATAACATGGCCGGCGAAGGACATTTGTACTCCGACCATTGGATTACCGTATCGAACCAGATTGTATGCATACCAGAATAGGCCGGGAAGCAAAAGGATTCCCGCTATCACCCATCCCAGGCCATTCGACTCATTTTTTTTGAATAATTTTCCCTTTCGCATCCACACCATGGCTGCAATTAGGAGTAGGCCGTATAGCAAGCCCGTGCTTTTGATTCCTAAAAACAGGGACAATGACATAGCCAAAAGAAAACCATATGGCCAGGAAGCTGTTTCAGAAAAAACCAATGCAAAATAGAGTGCCGACAGAAAAAATGCTGCAAACGGCAAATCCACATTCATGGTTTCCATATGACCATTGATAATCGGCGCAGTAAGCATCAAAAAAGACGATGCCATGGCCCGATGAGCGCTCACACCCACCTTAATTGCCAACGCTACAATGGAAAGGACAAACACAACGCGAGCCAGCAAATTCGGAAAAAGAATAAACATGTCGTTTTTGAAAGGTAATGCGAAAAGACTGCACAGCGTTTCCCAATGGCGTGGATAATGTTCTTGAAACCAATAATGGTTTAAAAAAGAAATTTTTCCGGTTTGCACTAATTTAGCGAGCAAAGGAAGGTGGTAGCTCAAAGTATCAATTTCCACTGTTGGCCAAATAATGGTGTTCCAGAATAGACGAAGCGAAGTGAATGCACAAAGTATGATAAGAATCCATGCCACTTTCGAGATTTGAATATCGCTTTTCCGCTTAGCCGGACCAGTGGTGGCGCCACCATTGCCACGCCATAAAAAAAGTCCCCCAATAAAAAAACCAAGATGGACCAATACTGAAAATGTGTTGGTAAATAAACCGGACCAAGCAAGTAGGACGGCTATAGACACTTCTACAAAACACCAGCAAGTCAAAAAAGCCAGTAGTTTTCCAACGATTCTTTCAGTGGATTCGCCACTATTGATTTTTCGTGTGCAATAACCGGCAATTGGAACGGAACCGAAAAGCAAAACAAACATCGAGAATGCTGAAGTTATTAAGTACTGCATTGGACTAAGATTACTTTTTGGATTTTTGGCACAGTAAATTTGGGGAAAAATGTTGTTCCACACCGCGTTCCAATTCCAATTGAGTTTCCACTCTAAAAGAGGTCTTTCTGGCTACCAGGGTGAAAGTCGTATAACCGTAAGAGTGCAATAAGTTCCAGATTTGACCTATGGAAATACCAAAGGACTTCAAAGTTTCCGTATTCAATTCCAGAAAAACTGTGATAGAACCATTCATCAACAATTTATTGGCACCCATCAAAATTCTAAGCTCAGCCCCTTCTGCATCAATTTTTATGAAATGGGGAGTGGGCAATTGTTTCGTTTCCATCAAGCCGTCTAAAGAATCCATTTCGCAAATCTCTTCACCAACTGTAACGCTCGTCCTCCAGTTTCCGAATGTTTGTTTTACCATGGAAGCTTGAGCACCATCATTGGGGGGATAATAAAGTGTCGACGTTCCAGATTTGTCGGAAAGCGCCAATTTATAGACAACCAAATTTTTAAAATTGAGTTGCATCAATTTGTTGAAGTTGATTGCAACGGGTTCAAAGGCAATAACTTTTCCACCCTTACCTGTGAGCATGCAAAAAAGTTTCGTGAATCGACCTACATTCGCGCCAATGTCAAAAACAACTTCTCCTTTGTGCACCTTTTGAAAGAATGTGGAAACCTCTGAGTCCCGCTTTATCCCACTCCATTCCAAAAACCCGTAAACCATCGGAAATTTAACGACAAATTCTTTGAGGAAATCCGGATATTTCATAGGCCGCCAGATTATACTGATTGTACCTCGGCAAATCGACATTCATTTTTCAGTGCTTAAATTGAAAATACCCCTATTCCATAGCTGTGCCTTTAAATTTTATCTATCCCGCACTCGCAGGTGCTTCACCAAAATTGAAATGGTATAATCCCGTAAATCGTCTCGCGGAGTATTCATGCAATCTGCAGCATTACCACCAAATGAAAAATCCCGACTGCAAGCATTGCAGGAATTGGGTATTTTAGACACGGAACCGGAATTTCTATACGATGATGTTACGGAGCTCGCCTCTCATATTTGCAATACACCGATTTGTCTCGTCAGTTTGATTGATGGTGAGCGACAATGGTTTAAATCGCGGCATGGTTTGGCAGCTACGGAAACGCCAAGGGAAATGGCATTTTGTGCCCATGCCATCCTTGGTAATGAACTCTTTGAAATCGAGGATTCACGAAAAGATATTCGATTCCACGATAATCCCTTGGTGACAGATGCCCCCAATGTGGTATTTTATGCCGGTATTCCCTTGGAGTTGGAAGAGGGTATCAATGTAGGGACTCTTTGCGTCATTGACAGTCAGCCTAGGGTGCTGACTGAAAAACAACGTTCGGCATTGCGTTGTCTTGGACACCAAGTTGTCGCCCACTTGCGCCTGCGCCGCACCAACCAAGAATTAGAGCGGGCGTTAAAAGCCAAAGCCACATTTTTAGCGTCGATGAGCCATGAAATTCGTACGCCCATGAATGGTATTGTTGGCATTACGAATATCCTTATTAATTCTACCAAAGATCGGGAAAGCCTCGACTACCTTAGAATTATTCGAAATTGCAGTGATATCCTGCTTACCATCCTAAACGATATCCTCGATTTTTCAAAACTTGAATCGGGAAAGATTGGTTTTGAAGCGCATCCTTTCAGCCTGGCAACAGCCATCCAGGTGGTTCGGGAAGTGCTGGATCCCTTAGCTAAAAACAAAAACCTACGAATAAAAACGGATACAGGTGAATCGACCGATTGGTTTGTGGGTGACGCAACTCGGCTTTCTCAAATCCTCATGAACCTACTGGGAAATGCAATCAAATTTTCCTCATCGGGTGAAATAATTTTAGCTGTTAAAAAAGAAATCGTTTCTGGGCAGAAAATGAAGCTTACTTTTTCAGTGCAGGATCAAGGCATCGGTATTTCTAATGAGGAACAAGCCAAGCTTTTCAAATCCTTTTCACAAGTCGACAGTTCCACTTCACGAAAATATGGAGGAACCGGACTTGGTTTGGCAATTTCAAAAGGACTCGTCGAGGGTATGGGTGGCCAGATATGGGTGAAAAGCGAACGAGGCAAAGGCTCCACTTTTTTCTTTACTCTGGAGCTTGACCTGGCTCAAAAGAGAGTCGAAGAATCACCCCTAAAACCGAGTCCAGTGGATTCAGAGGATCTGGCATCAGTTCCAAAAAACCGCCTAGCAGAATTCAAACCTATGAACATTTTGATCGCTGAGGACAACCGCGTCAATCAAATTGTTGCGATGAAAATTATTGCGAGTTTTGGCTATACCGCTGACCTAGCGGGAAATGGATTGGAGGTGCTCCAGATGATGAAGACCAAGCGGTACGATATCATTTTGATGGATTGCCAAATGCCGGAGATGGATGGTTTTGAAGCAACGGAGCAGATATTTAAAAATTATTCCACTGAAAATAGGCCCGCGATCTATGCCTTAACCGCTGCGGTAATGGAAGAAGAACGGACACGCTGCTTGTCAATGGGCATGCGAGGGGTTTTGCATAAACCAATTGACGTTGAGGCGCTTCGAAATGTTTTAATCGAATGCCCTTTGAATTCAAAAGTACCTGAGTAGCACCAGCTAAGCATGTAACGCCGGTGATGCCTAGAGATTCTTTCGGACATAAATATTATTTTGAACATAACCCAATGGAAACTGGTCCTGGATGGAAGTTTCGACCTGGCATTAATGCCCGGCAACTATTCAGCGATTTTTAAGGGTATCGAGCGACTTTGATGCAATTCAGCGAGGTCAGTGCTGAATCCGAGGGCGTTCGATGATTATGCACCGTTTGCTGGTTAATTTAAACCGGACCGGAGCACCTTAGGTGAAATGGAATCCAGAACTTTACTTGAGTCTCAAACAGAAATGGCCTTTCCAATGGGAATGGGATGGGAGGAGTTGCGAAGAAGTGTATTCATGCTTCTCTTGTATGAACATATCCATATGGGCAATGAGCATACAATCATAGTAGAAGGCAGCTTAGCCCTGGTTCATTGGCAGGCGCCCGTACGCAATTTTGAGGACTAAATACTTAGGGGAATTGGAAAAAAGATATGATTTTCCTAACCTCTATAGAATGCCCAATAAATCCAAACGAAAAAGAAAAATTGGAATCAAGACGGGAATCACTTCCCTTTGTGGTGCATTGGGTTTAATCGTAGCCTGCAAAATGAATTTCATGAATATTACTTCAGGATTTGCGCCTGACGTATCCGGTGTTTGGAAGCTTACGGTCAAAAACCAGGACGCCAACCTCGAGAAATTCAGAGGCAACGTCTATCAATGGAAAATGTTTCTGCAGCAAAATGAATGTGAAATAAAAGGGAATGGCGAGAAGACAATGGAAAACGATAGCGCAATTTCCGCCGTTCATCGACAGAAAATTGTGCTTCGCGACGGCAGAGTCGGATATTTTAAGCTCTCCTTCAATTACGATTTGCTACCGGCCGATGACTCGAAAAGCAGAAGAACCACTGGTAGAATGGAATTTGCAATAGTACGGAAATGGAAAGTGGTAGGCAAAGTAGAGCGAATTTATGGAACTTTTCAGGGTACCGCCGCAGACTCCCGCGGAACTCTCGAAGCTATTCCTGATCTACCTTAACCAATCAGCAAAGTCCTTATTGCAATGGGAATTCTCCCAGCGATCGTCCGTCTACGCGCCAATAAAAATAATGCCGTGGTGTTAATCCAGTTACTGGGCGCATGACTTCGCTTACGGGATCAACCTTAAGCGAAACAAACCTGGGATGATAAATGTCCGCAAATTTTAATTCTCGATTGAAGCTGGTGGTGTTGACATTGTAGGAAATAACCCACTCTCCATTTGCAGA
>JAYUHW010000015.1:0-12673 GCA_043766615.1 Fibrobacteria bacterium
TGTAGGCTTCGCTTTGAAGTTTATAACCTGGAGTTGGGAGAAGGTTTGGATTCTTCATTCGATACCAGTCGCGACATAGACGAGTTCGACTCGCAATGCCATCACCTTATGGTCATACACCGCTCCAGTGGATCGGTTGTGGGAACATACCGTATCCAAACTGGTGCCATGGCTTTATTGCACCGGGGTTTTTATTCCCAACAAGAGTTCTACCTTGAAGAATTTCCGAATTCGTTTTTGGACGTTTGCGTTGAAGTAGGCCGTGCCTGCATTGGTCGTGAACACCGGAATGGAAGGGTTTTGCAATTGCTTTGGAGAGGTTTAGCGCGGTATATGGACTGGAATGGCAAAAGACATCTTTTCGGCTGTTGTTCTTTGACAAGTCAGGATCCGTCTGAAGGGCTTGCGCTTTACGAAAAACTAATGAAAGCGGACCAGATTCATCCGACCCTTTATGCATGGCCAAAACCAGATTACGCTTGTGTAGCGGAACCTATCGAAATCTTGAGTGCGGGTATCCCGCGGATACCAAGACTGTTCGAAGGATATTTGAATTTGGGCGCCTTGGTATGCGGCGAACCCGCATTGGATCGTCACTTTAAAACCATTGATTTCCTGGTCGCTTTGGATACCCATGCCATGCCGGAGGGTGTGTTTAGGAAAATGCTGGGTTGATACGAAATAAAATCTCGACCGGGGCCCGTCTGGCGCTTTTCTTAGTCTGGTCAGGATTCGTCATTTCTATTTGGATCCTTCGGAGGCTATTGGTCGCAAAGGCGAATAGAGCCAGGATTGCTGCTGGATATAGCATGCTTTGGAGTAAGGTAACGCTAAGGTTACTAGGATTGAAAGTCACACTGGAGGGCCCTAAGCCGACAACGCCTTTTTTTCTGGTGACCAATCATCTAGGCTATCTTGATATCGCTTTGATAGCGTCCCAATTGCCGTGCACGTTTGTGGCAAAATCTGAAGTGGCTTCATGGCCGTTGTTTGGAACCTTGGCTACACTTTCAGGCACACTCTTCATTGACCGAGAATCCATGCGAGATAACAAAAGGGTTAATGATCGGATTCAGGAGCATTTTTCTTCCAGCGGGAGCTTGGCGCTTTTCCCCGAAGGCACGAGCACGGATGGGCGGAAGGTGGCTCCGTTTCGCTCCTCCTTATTGTGCTTTCCCGCCGACCGAGGGATGCCGGTTCATTGCGCTTCCATTCGCTACATCGCTCCGCAGGGCTGTATAAAGGCCTCTGAGTCGATGTGCTGGTGGGGAGATATGACCTTGCTGCCCCATTTTATTCAACTCTTCACTATGGCCGGTATGAGTGCTGTCATTCAATTTTCCAGAGAACCGGTGCGAAGTTTTGATAGAAAGGAACTTGCTCAGAGCTTACATCAAGCCGTCTCTACTGGGCTAGAAAAAATAAACCGCTTGCCCATTTAGAATTATTGTATTCCCTGGCTATCCTTGCTCTACACCCATTAGAGAAAAAAGTTCCCCGAGAAAAGCGTGGTTTTCCTCTTGGGAAATATCCAAGGCGGAGGGCTTACGTTTTGTTCTCGAGCGAGTTGAAACTTTGCGCCGAGCAGGCTTCCCATCGGACAAATCCATATCTTGCAACATTCCATGCATAATGGTTTCGGCATGATAGTCCGCTGCTCGCGACAATGCCTGTGACTTCATCAGGAGTAGGTTTTCCCGTGATTCCAGGAGATGCGTGGCAACTGAGGCCATTTCCGAGGCACTCTCTACCAGTATGCCGCCTTTTTCCTTCGCCAGAATATCTCTGGGACCCTTTGTGTTGAAAGCCACGGCGGGGAGACCACAGCCGAGGGCTTCCAGGAGTGAACAGGAGAAGGTATCGAACCAGGACGGCAGCAAGAGTAAATCGGCTGCGGAGTATGCTTCCGCAAGTTTATCGGCATCCAACCAACCGAGAAAAATCGCATCTGGACAAAGTGTTTTCAAGTGGTCTAAGCAAGGACCGGTTCCGGCAAAGGCAATTTTGACGCTGGGTATTTTGGCCTGGATGCAACGAATGATATCGGGGATTTCCAACACGCCTTTTTCTTCACTGAGGCGTCCTGAATACAGGACTACCGGTCCTTCAGCCGTTGGATAAATATCCTTGCGGCTGACGTTCCGGGGGTGGAATCGCGCATCCGCCCAGTGGGCGGTCAGGTGAAGTCGTTCGGGGACCAGGCCCATGGCTGCAGAGGCGAAATTTTCCTTTTGCTCGGTATTGAGGAGAAAAACTCCATCGAACCTTCGGTAGAAAGCCCGTAAAAAGCGACGAAGCCGATCTAATTTATGCTGATCATATTTTAGGGTGCGGCGGGCGAAGTCCAGCCAATCGGTATGGGCATAAAAATAAGCCGGTACGTTGAAGGCATGTTTCAAGTATAAGGCAAACAATCCCATGGGTGCTTCCGTTGAACAGATAATCCGGTCATAGCCGCCTTCCAGGAAGGTTTTTTGTAATTCCAGCATTCCCGGCATGCGGATGATTTGATCCTGGTAAAAAGGCAAGGTGAATTCCGAGACCGCTGGGATAATCTTGAGGTGGCTGCCGCTGGTTAAACCGTTTTCTTTGCCGGTTGCGCAGGCCAGAAAGTCAATGGGCAGGTTTTTACGCCTGGCTTCCCCGAGCATGTTCTGTAATACATGTGAGACGCCATTCCTATCTTCGAGCGTATCGGTGATCCACAATATGCGTTTGGGATGTTGATAACGGCCAAGCCGTTCCGAGAGCCCCTGCAGAAAAGATCGATGTCCATATAGCACCTTGGAAGCGGCGAAGGCCGCGCCTCCGAGCACGCCGGCGGCTAAAGCTGGAAAGGGAAGACCATCGCTGAGCTTGCCAATATCAATGCCGCCGATGTCCTTGCTCTGAGAGCCTCCATCGACTCCAAATAGCGAGCGGAAGTGGGTGGGTAGTTCTATTTTTCCGATTAATTCCGATGAGGCAATATTCACGCCTTTGGCTTCCATTTTACGAATCTTGGCCTTAATGCGATCCGTCAAAAGACGGGTTAACTGATCGAACATGGCCGGCAAAGCAATGCCGAGCACTTGAACCAGTCTTTCTGGTGATTGAGCCCTGGCAGTAGCAATAGCATTCATTTGACCCAGTAATGGTTTATAGTCTTGGCTCGTCATTAAGGAAGTAAACCAGCCGGGTTTTCTCCCTTGCAGGCATTCGTGGAATAGACCGAGGAATTTCGAAGTATAACGGTGGCGGCGTAATTCCAGCATGGCATTGGAAATCGCCAAGGCTTGGAGTTTTTCGGTGGTCGTTCCCTTATGGAGGAGTAGTCGAAGCAATCCTGGGTCTTCCATATGTAAGGCCACTTGGCAGAAGAAATCCAGGAAAGCAACAGTTAGTTTTTCCTCTTCACAATGGCTGCCGTAAGGCGCGATGTCGCCGTCTCGTAGCGCTGCCAAGGCAAGTTGGGAACGACTTTCGTCTTTGGTGCGCCAGCCAGGCACTCTAAGCAGCGTACCCGTGGAACCGGGGAAAATGCCCATATGGCAATCTGAACCGCCCGTGATCCGTTTGTTGAAAGGCCGACGGCAATAGGCATCCGGTTTGATTCCCACTCGTTTGGCCGCGGTTTCAATCGCTTCCTGGTCTAAACCTTCCAACCAGGTTATCGTGAGTAAATTCTGCCAGGAATCCCGCTGGCCGTTTACCCCTTCGAACCGTTCGAAGAGCACAGCAAATCGATTCATCAATTCCAAGGAAGGCACACCTTTGGGGCTGTAAAAATGTAAAGGATGAGCCAGGACCGTGGGAATATCTTCGGCGGCCGTGAATTCCAAAAATCGGTACAAATCCTTGCGCAAGTGATTGAGTTTAGATTCTTGATTCGGCGTAAAGCCGAAAGTGAGCACATGCACGCCCACCTCGATATCCGGCATTGTGCAGCTGAATTCAGCGCCAGATAGGATATCCTCGCCCCGGTCTTGGGCTTGCCAGCAGCTACGGGCATTGTTGTGGTTAGTAATGGTTAAGGCATCGGCCCCATTGGCTTTAAGGGTGCGGACCAACTTTGCGGTAGGTAGCCAGGTTTCCGGAATACGTAGGAGTCGACCTAGGGTTTCATCCGGTACGTCGCTATTGCGATCATGACAATGCAAATCAATTTTCATGACGTCTTCACCGTCCACTCCACCCAATACCGCTTCCTGCCGCCTTACAAAAGCCTCTAGGTCTTGGCGGATTTCGGAACGGAAGTTTTGAGGATTATGCATTTCTTGTCCTTTGACTTTGATTGACTGAAGACTCCGCGGCATTCAATAGGTTCGGTGGTTGTGCGGAACCACCTCCACGGATTCGTGAAGCGAAAAATGTGAGTTCCCCAGAATCCGTGGGGAGCGGTATTTTGAAAATTCCAGCCACCTCCGTGTACGAAATTCCTGGATTTAAACCGGAACTTGCCGGGAGATGGAAATATAACGGCGCCGGATCCTGAAAGGCGGAGCGAGTTATGCGCCAAGACAATGTCGCGGAAACTGACCCTTGCAGTAAACAGTAGTTGACGATTCCATGAATAGTGGAGGCAGCGAACACTTCAAGGCGTAAGCCGGGCTTGAACCATTTCGTAGGTGCCGCTTCAGCTAACAATAGCGATCCGCTTCTTTCGGTAACCAGCATGTCACGGATCAAATTCAAGAATTCAGCCGCGGACCAGCCATGGTCACCGTCTCCCATGCAGCCGCCATACATACGGGGGTGAATGGCTTCCGGCCAAGTATAGGTTGGAGATGCGCGTTGCAGTAAAGATTCCAAAATACCGATCCAACGTGGATCTCCCAGCGCCATCATGGTCCTGGCCAATTGTGCGGAAAGGTAGGGGTTCAATCCGGTATGGACTATGCGCTGGAAAAAAAGTCCATCGCGTAGGTTGTTTTCAAGCAAGAAATCCAAGGTGCCACGGATCCAAGTCTCGTCGATGTCGATGACGTTCAGGGGGGATAGCCCGACAAGATTACCAATGGCGGCTGAATCCAAGGAACGGTAGGGAGAACAGGGTAAAGCCTTTCTTCCGGATTTTTTCCAGGCCCAATCCATGGAGGCAGCCAGGTCGCCGCGATAATCCAAAAGCAAATCTTGGAGCCAGAGGACATCGTTAGCATGGCCCAGTTTTTCGGCCGCCCATTTTGCTGCCTCCAAGCCAGCCAAACTCCATAGGTTATCCCAGTAATAATGATCATTGGGTCCAAAGTGTTCGGCGGAAAAACCAGAGGGCATCAACCCAAAATGGGGAGAGGGTGAGACTCGAGTTTCATCACGCATTTTAGCTATCCAGCGTGCGCCTTTTATTAAGGCAGGGTAGAGCCGTTTCAAGAGCGTCGGGTTCCCGCCTCGCTTAATGTGATTGACTATGGTCCACATGGCCTCGCCATTGCTGTCCCACTCCCCGTGTTGGCTTTTGAAAAACCCATCATCGGTTTGGTGCTTTGGGTAGTTGAGAATTTTTGGCGCTACGCGTTCGCCCCAACCCATATTTTCAAAAGCTAGGGCGATAAAGGCCGAGTCCCGGAACCAATGATTATGGTACAGAAAAGTCCCGGGTGAAAAATGCGTATCATCATCAAAAACATGAATATGACTTTTGACCGCCTGAAAAGCTTCCAGCATTTTCTCATCCGGGATGCAAATTCTTAATCCGGATTCTTGATCCTGAATCAATGCGTTGACGCGGCTATTCTTGATTTCAATCAGATTTTTCAGGGACGCTTTTTCTGGACCCTTCTTCAAAGACTTGAGAAGCTTATTGCCCATAAACCCTAAGACTTCAAGGGTACGCGCTTGACCGGGTCCCAATTCAAGATGGTATTCGGCTTGTCCGCAGGCTATCCCCGATCGTGATTTAAGTTGCCGTCTTCCCCCGATTAGTACGTCTTTAACAAGCGGATCTCCATGATGACGATCGGAGAGTATGGTATGATCCGGCGTGTCATAAAGGTAAAGGCCGTCATGGCCATTGATGCGCCAAAGCCCCTCGTGGTATTGAATGGAATTAATATGGCCCACGGTTAAAGGGTTATAGGGCCTGATGGCTAAGCCGAATTTTAGGGACAGATGCGAGTTGGATCGGTTGACGAGGGTATGGCTAAAACTGATGCAGTCCTCACCATTGACCTCCACGGCCATGATTTCGGATTTCCAACCTAAATTTGGGCGGACTTCATATTGCGTTATAACACAAGGGAGTGAACCGTCCAAGAGGCTTTGCAAGGCTTGCAAACGAGGCATGAGTCTAGGCGGAAAAAAGCTACGCCCTTCGAGTCTTACATAGGGAAACACCGACCAACCATAAGGACGCAAGGTCAGCATGCCAACGGGATCGACCATGGCTTCCCGGGGGCTATTTCCTAATCCAACTGAGGTCCAGTTCCGGCAGGTTAGGTTTGTTTTAATGAGGTTGATGGCCGTGGGAATGAATTCCTCTCCAGCGGGATCCATTTGGCGTTCCACCCATAGCGGCCAGATCCAATCCAGGTTGCTCTGGATAGCCATGGTATTGTTGAGTCCGGAGAGAATGATGGCCATGCCTTGTTCCATCAATTCCATGGGAAAAAATACAGTGGAAGGCCGGCCCAGATTGGCGAGGCCGTTGATGAAGGGAACGAGATACCCTTTTCCGGTCCATTTCAAATACGTCTGTATGAGTTTCTCTAGCATTATTCCTATTCTGTTCACAGAGTATAAACAAAGATCCCTGCTTTTCTATTGCAATTTAGGGTATGCAACAAAATTGAAATACATTGGTAACGATATTGTTACCGACTCATGGAGGTTACGTTCCGGACGGGTAAATGACCCTAAAAATACCCTAGATCCTAAACCGATTGCCGCGATTATGCAATGGAATAGAAAAGAGATTGAAACATCTTTGCCCTATGTTTACCTCCTTAAATTCCTGGGAGGATGAATTGACTACCCTACTTTGGTTTTCCATGGCATTTATGGCCGGAGAACCCATGCCGACAACGACTCCGGCTTCCATGTCGAATCAACCCAATACGGTTGTAGAGGCCAATATGCTGGTAGAGCGCACTAAGCAAGAAATTGCTCAAGAAGAAAAACTTTGGAGCGAAGAAACGGCGCGCGAGAAAGAAGCGGAATCCCGGCGTCGTAAGCGCTTTTCTGATTTCAGCCAAGACAGACTCAGACTTCAGGAAACTTTGGCTGGGCAAGAGGAAAAGCTTAAGGCCAACTTGGCAAAAATGGAAGGACATCAGTTCAAGGAACGTGAATTACAATCTCGTTTCACGCAGCTCAGTCAAACCCTCTCGGCCAAGGCTCAGCAATTGCGTGAAGCTATGGCACCGGGCTTGCCCTATCGAATGGACAAAAGGCTGGAAGCGCTGGATCTATTGGTCCGAGACATTGCCGGCGGAAACATCTCGCCTGAAGAGGCCATGAATCGTTTATGGAGCATTGAGCAAAACGAACGGCGTTTGGCGCAGGAAGCGGAAGTGTACTCGGGCGATTTTTCTGAGGATGCCGGGGATCCGGTGCAAGTGAAATATTTACGGGTCGGTAAGCAATTGTTGGCCTTTAGTTCTCTGGATGGAACCAAACTCGGTATACTCAAATCCGCTGAGGCTCCCGCCATGGGTTATGCCTGGGTACGCGAAAAAGATATGGACCATGCTACCCGTCAAGCCCTTAAACAGGCCATCGCCACGGCCGAAGGCAAAGCCTTGCCTGGATTCGTAGCCTTGCCGATTTGGAAAACTGCATTTAAAGGCAAGATGAAATGAAGAAGATTTGGTTATTAACCTTGGCTTGTACATGGGTGGCTTTATTCCCTAATCCTACCGAAGGCGCCAGTCGTCGGCGCGAAGAACAAAAGGTTCAGGAGGATCTGGATAAAGCGCGCCAAGAAGTGCAACTCTACCAGCGTCAGTTGGAAGATGTTCGTGTCAAGAGATGGCAAGATAAACGCAATGCCGTGGCGGCTCAAGAAGCCTTCAGTGATGCTTGGAATGAAATCAAAGCCGATATCGACCGACTTGGGCAGATGAAGGATCAGAAGGAAGAAACTCTTCTCAGACTTCAGAATCAGGAATCGGAAAAACGTCGCGAGGTCGAAGAACAGCAGAATCGCTTAAAGCAATTCGGCCTGCAAGTGCGAGATAAACTCGGTGATTTGGGTAAGGAATGGGAAAATGGTTTTCCCTATCGGTCAGTGGAAAAATTAGGTGCATTATCCAATGCCAAAAAATCTTTGGAAAAAGAGGATGCGTCCTCCTCGGCCGCTTTAGATAGGCTTTTCACTTTAGCCTATGGCGATTTCGTCGATGGGGAATCAAAATCCATTGCCCGTGAAAAACTTGCCGTCAAAGGCATTGCCGCCGCCAAAGCATCCCAAGAAAAGAATGGCGCTCCCTTGGACATGGCCTCGCAGGCCAAGTTAGCGGCTGGTTATGTGGTTCGTATGGGGCAGGCCTATCAGGCTTTTGTGAGCACGGAGAGTGAGGATGTCGCCATTTTGGGTAAGACCGGGAGGCTGGACGGCCAGGCTTGGGAATGGATTGAAGACCTTCCGGATAATGTCCGGAAAGATTTGAGAACGGCGGTATTGGGCTTGGCTTCAAGCCAAGATTTGCAACTGGACTCCATGGTGATGTTGCCTATGGATGTTTTATTGACCAAGGCAACGGGAGAAGGCTTTACGACCAAGGCGCGTGGTACTTTCTTGAAAACCATAGAGCATGAATTCGATGGTGGCGGATGGGTTATGTTTCCGATTATGGCCTTGATGTTGTCTGGTTTGATCATCATCATCGAAAAGGTATTCGTATTTATTCGCAAAGACCAAGCCGCGGAAAAGCTGTCCGCCAAGGTGCAAGCCTATGCCGCAGCCAACCGAATTCCCGAGGCCATTGTTTTGTGCAAGAAAAGTCCCGGATCCGTCGGTCGCGTATTGCTTTCCATTCTGGAGAGGTCGGAAGGATCCCGTGAGGATGCTGAAAGTAAAGCCCATGAAGTGATGCTGCATGAATCTCCGGCTTTGGAAAAACGAATTACCACCATGAATATTTTGGCTGCGGCATCGCCGCTGGTGGGTTTATTAGGTACCGTAACGGGAATGGTACGCTTATTCGACGTGATCACCGTGCACGGTACCGGTAATCCAAAACTCATGGCCGGAGGGATTTCCGAAGCCTTGATTGCCACCAAGTGGGGTTTGGGCGTCGCCATCCCTTTGCTCATCGCTTATAATATTCTGGACAACTGGTCGGGCCATATTATCGCGAATATGGAGAAATACGCTGCGCGACTGGTGAATACCCTATTCACCACCTCCAAGCGGGTGGAAGAGCATGTTTGAACCTATTCTGGAGGGCATGATTAAAGCTGGCTGGGTTTTAATCCCCCTGATGCTGACTTCGATTACGGGCTGGTTCATTGTCTTCCATCGCTATATGGGGCTCCGGAGCTTGACCTGGACGGGCCTAGGCAAATGGCGAAGCCAGTTGGGGTCCAAGGAGGGAATCCTGACTTTGGAATCTTTGTCCCCACGGGCAAAACGGTCCGTGGCCGGAGCAGCCTTGACAGCCATTTATTCGGCACGCCATTCAGGGCGTATGGAAATGGAAGCCAAGCTCGATGAGGTGATGAAATTCAAAATTCCGGAATTGGAAAAATCCTTATCCACCTTGGCGATCCTGGCTTCGGCAGCTCCCCTGATGGGATTATTGGGAACGGTATCCGGCATAGTACGTACCTTCCAAGTTATCAGCGCATTTGGAACCGGAAACCAGGCTCTCATGTCCGACAGCATTGCAGAATCCTTAATGGCTACTCAGAACGGATTATTGGTAGCCTTTCCGCTGCTGCTCATGCACGTTTTTCTGTCCTCGCGGGCCGAAGCCATTGAACAGGGTACATTAGCGGCAGCGCATGGCTTGATTAACCACTTGGCTCCGGCGGCGCCGACAAAGCATCGGCGGGAAAGAGCCAGCTCCAATTCCACGCATATCATTGGACTACGCGCATGATTCCCACGATTCGAAAACGATCCAAGCGGGATGTTGAAATCGCCATTGTTAATCTGGTGGACGTGATTTTTATCCTTCTCATTTTCTTTATCATGACCACCACCTTTTCCAAAGAGACGGGTCTGGATATTACCAAGCCCTCGGCCGGTTCGGCCTCCCAGCTGGAAAAGGAAAATATCATGGTCGGCGTGAGCAAGGAAGGCACCATCCATTTGGATGAACGTCAGGTGGACTTGGCCATGCTGCAGGCTATATTGAGACGGGAATTGGCTGAAGATGCGGATCGCGCCGTAGTCATTGTCTCGGATCGAGATGCGGATATGGGTGTCGTGGTGGATATCATGGATGAATGCAATTCCGCCGGCGTGCATAAAGTTTCCGTAGCAGCCAATCAGGATGTTAAATGAATTTGAAGGGCTTGACTATTTCCATCTTGGCTATTACCGGCAGTCTCGCTTTGAATGCTGGCTTGT
This sequence comes from Fibrobacteria bacterium, assembly GCA_043766615.1. GTDB lineage: Bacteria > Fibrobacterota > Fibrobacteria > UBA11236 > UBA11236 > Chersky-265. The sequence continues at coordinate 10,493 of JAYUHW010000015.1, forward strand.
TCAGTTTCTTACCCCTGATGGGTTATTGGAATGCGCATCGTGGCTTGACAAGTTCCGGTAAAAACCGAGACCTGCACTTGATTGCCATGACCATGGTTCAGAAAAAGAAAGAAAAACCAAAACCGCTCGAATCTAAAAAGTCGCTGGAAAAGAAAACCGTTGAGCCCGGAAAATCCATCTCAAGACAACGCTTTGTCATGGATTTGGGACCGGGAGGCGGTTCCGGAAATGGCGCCGGTGCTGGAGTCGCGCAAGGCGATTTGCAGCAAGTAAGTTATGAGGAGGGTGAAACCGACGAAGATGCCAAGGCTTTGTCCCAGACCGTACCGAAAAAACCTAAGAAGGCAGAAGCTGCTGGATCCGGCGGATTGGTCCGCTGTATTCTCACCATTGGTGTAGATGGTCGAGTCAGCGATATTCGATTCTTGGAAGTCCCGGGTAATTTCGGTTATGAGGATGCCATTCGTGAAGCGGTTCGGGAATGGCGCTATAAACCCGCCATGAATGGCGGCATACCGGTGGCTCAAAAAATCGAGCAGCCTTTCAAGTTCTGAGTGTCGAATTCAAAAAATGCGGAGGTTCTATGGGTTTCAGGATTGCGTATAAAGAGTCTTTTATTTTGCTATCGGCGCTGGCCACTGTGGCCCAGGCAGCCGGTACTTCGCAACTGGATCTAGGCAATGCCGACTTTGGACAGCAGCATTATCCGCAAGCACTGGCGCATTATCGCTCTGCCTTGGAATCGGGTGAAAACCGGCCGATGGCGCTTTTTAATATGGGCAATTGTCTTTATGTCCTGAAGCAAACGGGCCGCGCTTTATCTGTTTATGAGCAAGCCATCCGAGAGGCTCCGGGTTTTGTCCGTCCCTATCTCAATGCGGGCGGAATCTATTTCAGTTTGGATCAAATTGGATTTGCCCTAGCTCGCTATCGTAAGGCCCTCGAACTCGATCCGGCCAATGCCGGGGCCATCAAAATGCTGGGGGAATGCTATCTAAAAATTGGGGATAAGGCCCAAGCCCTATTTTATTTTGATCAGGGTCGTAGGACCGATCCTGCGAATCTTGACTGGTATTATGCAATAGCCGAAACCTATGTGAAAATGCAGGATTATCTTTCGGCTCAAGCCACTTTGACTCAGGCTGTCGAAGGCAATCCAGATCAGGCGTCCTTGCACTTTTATCTTGCCGAATTATTTCAAGCTTCAGGTGATAAGAGCCAGGCGGCCTCCGCCTATGCGCGCGGTTTGGAATTAGAACCCACTAATACGCAAATACCCTTTCGACTGGCTTCTTTACATGAGGAAATGGGGAACCCCTACCTTGCCTTATCCGTCCTTAAGGAAGCTTCAAGTCGTGAAACGATTCGCCGTGAAAGCCTGATGGAAATGGCGCGGGTTTACTGTTCCATTGGCCAAGATGGTGCAGCTTTGGACTGTTTCCAACAAGCGGCAACCTTGGGCGAGGCCCGAGCCCTAACCGGTATGCTCAATGTCGGAAAGCGGCTATTTAACCAGGGCGATTTGGTTAAAGCCAAGGAAGTATTCGCCCGGATTAAAACGGCTTTTCCAGAGGATATGGAAGTCAGCCAGGCCATAGCCGATCTTGGAACGTGATTTTCGAAATAGGCTCTGGTCAAAAGACCGACTCATCCAAAGGAGGGAAAGGGTAAGTCACCATTTTAGGCGCTATTTATGACCCAGGATATTTTCTGTAAATCGTTATATGATATAGACTTATATCTAATTCTAGGGGGTGCTTTCATACATTGATTAGAAACGCCTCTGAAATACAAATGAAACATCCGAATGCTCTCTTTTCCTCAGTTCTTTTTTGAACTTTATAAAGGAGAAATGATGAAAAAGTCGATGTTAATGCCCCTCATGTTTTTGGCCTTCGGAGCCGCCTATGGAGCCGCTTTCGGAGCTGATGGGGAGACCACAAATTCGGATTCCGCCGCCACGCCGTCTGCAACCCAAGGCCAAACAGTAGAAGAAGGGCTTGCCAATGTGAAGGGCGCCTTAGATGGCCTGAATGAGACATTTTTGGAAACGAAAACAACGGTTGATAAATTAGCCAAAATCAAAGTTTCAGGATATATCCAGGCTCAGTGGCAGTATGCCGACAGTGTGGGAATTCAATCCGTGGCGGGCGGTAATTTTCCAGCTAAGTCCGCAACTGC
>JAYUHW010000016.1:0-4493 GCA_043766615.1 Fibrobacteria bacterium
GCGATTGAAACCCAGTTCATGATAAAGTTGCAGTTTCTCACGGGTGAGACTGCTGGGATTGCATTCAATAGACATTTCGGAGACTTTGGAAAAATCATAAAGGGCTTTTAAACGCGTTACGATGCGTTCCAAAAACTCCATCGAAAGCAAGGAAGGTGTGCCACCCCCAAAAAAAACCGTGTCAATGCTTCGACCTTGTGCCAACGGAGCCCGATGCTCCAACTCCTTGAGCACCACCTCAGCCCAGCGCCTTTGCTGTACAGCCGGCAACTCCCAACTCGCAAAGTTGCAATAGTGGCACTTTTTTTCGCAGAAAGGGACATGAATGTAGAGTTGCAAATTTGCCATGACGTTCCAAGATATAAAAAGCCCCCATCGATACCACGATGGGGGCCACAGAGAGCGGAGAAGGGTAAATACTAGTCCGCTTGATTGCGGAGGAAAGCGGGTGTTTCGTAGTCGATATCCGGATCCAAGTCTTTGTACCGGCCTTTTTGACTTTGCGCACCAACCCCAGCACCTGCCCCATATTTACGGCTCGCATCCGTGGAGGGTTCCGTAAACAGTACGCGGATCTCATCGTCCTTAGGGGTAGCCGGAATGGGACTAAAACCACTTTTTGAAACCGGCTTTGCGAAAGGGCGCGCCAGTGGCGAGTCCTCCATCGGCTTGGGTCGATCTTGGAATCCGATAATGCGTTCGGAAGGAGCCATTGGGGGCCGATCAAAAGCGGGTTCTTTGGTCGCCTCAACAATCGGCAACTTAGGCTCTATCGTAGGATAAGCCGGTGCAGGCCGTTTGGCAGGCACTTCTTGCGTTGACAACCGGGATCCAAACTGTTTGGGCGAATGACTCTGACCAAAACCCGTTGCAATGACGGTGATTGCGATTTCATCTTTAAAATCAGGATTGATCACGGTACCGAAAATGATATTGGACTGGGTATCCGTACCGATTGCTTCATAAATGAAGTTCATGGCTTCCGTAACTTCCATGATACCTAAATCTTCTCCGCCGGTAATGTTGACGAGCACTCCGGTAGCCCCGGAAATGCTGATATTATCAAGTAGAGGAGAATGGATGGCCCGGTCTGCGGCAATCGTAGCACGGTTTTCGCCACTAGCTTGGCCAGTTCCCATTAAGGCATCGCCTCCCTGAGACATGATGGAGCGGACATCCGCAAAATCCACCTGAATTTCACCATGCTTCAAAATAATCTCGGAAATGCCCCGTGTGGCCGAACTTAAAATGTCATCGGCCATTTTAAAGGCTTCGCGCAATGGCGTCGATTTGCTGACAACGGATAGCAACTTTTGATTCGGTACAACGATAACCGTATCCACGCATTTGCGCAGAGCGTCCAGGCCGGATATGGAATTCCTTTCCCGCACCGCGCCTTCAAAAATAAAGGGTTTGGTTACGACGGCCACGGTCAAAATTCCCATTTCCTGGGCGATTTCCGCTACCACGGGTGCAGCACCTGTTCCAGTGCCGCCGCCCATCCCTGCCGCAATAAAAATCATATCCGCGCCTTCTAATTGGGCGCGAACTCGGTCCCGATCCTCTTGCATGGACAGCATACCCACCTGAGGATTGGCACCTGCTCCCAATCCTCCGGTCAATTTGGACCCGATCTGGATTTTAACATCGGCACGATTGTGTTCAAGGGCCATGGCATCCGTATTTACTGCGATGAACTCCACACCCTGCAAACCGGAAGTGACCATGCGATTGATGGCATTGCCACCCGCGCCGCCCACTCCAACCACTTTCAGCTTTGCTACTGTCTTAATACTATCGTCGAAGGAAATCTGCATATTTGCTCCCTACCCTGAAGGTTTACCCTTACTCAATTCTAAACATACTGTTTAACCCAGTCCGTCATTTTTCTGAGAATATCTTTGAACTTGTCACCACCCGGTGTGAAGATTTGTTCATCGCGATTCTGGCTGGAACGCATAACGCCGTACTGCACCAAACCTACACCGGTAGCATGGACAGGTGTCGCTACGGAATCCACCAAACCGCCGAACCCTTTGGGCACACCCAACTTCACCGGCATGCCAAAAACCTGCTCGGCCAATTCAACGGCCCCGTGCATCAAGGCGCCGCCGCCCGTTAAAACAACACCCGCTCCCAGCATATCCAAATAATGATTCTTCTGGAGCTCACGCATAATCAATGTGAATATCTCGCGCATTCTAGGCTCGATGATGGAAGCAAGAACCGCACGACTCACTTCACGCTGTTCACGACCTCCCACACCAGGCACGGCAATGTATTCAGAATTCTCCAACCCAGCACGCAAGCAGGTTCCGTGATTGCGTTTTATTTCTTCCGCTCTTTCCAAAGGAGTACGAATTCCGATGGCTAGGTCATTGGTCACATTCTTACCGCCGAGACCGATGCTGGCGGTATGTCGGACGCTATCTTCGATAAACACGATTAGATCGGTGGTGCCCCCGCCCATGTCGATTACGGCAGCGCCCAGTTCACGCTCATCGTCTTCCAAAACGGAATAGGAAGAAGCCAAGGGCTCAAGTACGATGTCCGCTACCTTGAGGCCGGCCTTTTCCACACTCTTGAAAATATTCTGCGCCGAAGTGATCGCTCCGGTGACAATATGCACATCGCCTTCCAGGCGGACGCCGGACATGCCAACGGGATCTTTTATTCCGGGCTGGTCGTCGACAATAAATTCTTGCGGAATGACATGCAGCATTTCCCGATCCATGGGGATGGCTACGGCACGCGCAGCTTCAATGACACGGGCTACGTCCTGCCGTGTGATTTCATTATCCGTCCGCGATACGGCGATGACACCGCGGCTGTTTATGGAACGAATATGATCCCCTGCAATGCCAACGTATACGGACACCACGTCCACACCGGCCATGAGTTCGGCTTCTTCAACTGCGCGGTGAATGGATTTTACGGTCTTCTCGATATTGACCACGACGCCTTTTCGCAGTCCTTCACTTGGACTGGTGCCCACCCCTACGATTTTCAAATGTCCATTGCCATCAACCTCGCCGATGATCACGCCGATCTTCGTGGTGCCGATGTCCAATCCAACTATTGGGTTTGCCATGTGAGCTCCTTCAATTATAGTAACAATATAGATCCAAAATCCGCTGCAATCTTTTTCTGATTCATTTTTTATCCCTACTCTGACTCACTCAAAGGCGATGGGGTAACATGAACTTTACCCCCGCCGCAAGGCGCTTGTAGCAAGGTCCGGAAGCGATCTCATCGCACGTAAGCATATCCATCCACGCGCAGATCAACCGTCTTACCGGACTCAAGTTCAGCGGCTTGCTGATGCAACATAGCTTGCAGGAATTCCAATGAATTCAACGACTTATTGCGGTAAAAACCATCGGCTTTTACCGGGTTTAAAACCAAGGCCGACGAGGAGTCCATAGCCAAAAGTATTTTGAGTCGACCATCGCGAAGAATGATTTCCGCTTCTTGGCTGCCGCGTACCGTCACCTGGGAAAAGTTTGCGTACAGGGTAGGATATTTCTCCTTGGCCGCTTGCAAAAAAGCTCCCAGGGTCGCTCGCCGGGTTGAATCTAACTTTGCAAATCCATCCACTACGGGAACATCCGATTCACCCCAATCCAGTCCAGGTATTCGCGTCCCATCCGCCGCCATACCATACCATTCTCGTGCAAACCCCATGGCCACTGGCGACTTTTCAATGACACTTATCTCTATACGTGACGGGTAGATACGCCGAATTTTAACTTTATCGACACCGGGCAAGGACAGCAGCGCGCCTTTTGCTGCCGTAACCGGAACGGAAGGAAGTTTAGTCCCGAGTTCCAAACCTGCTTTCTCCAAAATCGCACTCTTGGCGAGCAAATGATTGCCGACCACATCTACTTGCCGCAGAACCAAAAAAGCATTTTGATCGAAAGCGCGATACGCGGCCCACCCGGCGGCACCTAATCCGCCTGCCACAGTAGCAAAAACAACCAAAGCGCGCATAGCTACAAAAGCACGACGCAACCATCCCACGCGACGACTACGATGCTTGACGCGTCGGGCATCGTCCTCCTTTTTAGAGTTGGTGCCTCTACGCGGCGCAATAGCCGGCACGGTTCGAAGGGATCGCACACCCTCTTTACCAATCCGTTCTGCACGCTGTGAATTTCTGCCTTGCCTCATGTCCAAGACTCCATAATAGCGGCGCAACGTGAACCAATATCGCCGGCACCCATGGTAATCACACTATCTCCCATTTTCAGCAAAGAAGAAATACGCTGTGGCAACATAGCCGGATCAGCGACATAGTGAACTTGCCCCGGAACTAAGAACTCCGCCTGCGCCGCATCGCTGATAAGATTCCCTTCTACTCCGGCAATTGGGGCTTCACGGGCCGAGTATACCTGGGTAACAAAAAGCAGATCGCAGGCCTGGAAGGCTTCTGCAAATTCCCGGTAAAGTTGCTGGGTTCTGCTATACAAATGGGGTTGGAAAACAGCTAC
>JAYUHW010000017.1:0-17367 GCA_043766615.1 Fibrobacteria bacterium
CTTTTTTGTATGAATCGTTTTGTAAGGCTGTAGGGATAAAGCCGGAGATAGCCTCCGCCGGAAATGGGCCAGGAGCGACCGGCCCAATCCAGTGTGGAAAGCGGGATTTCCGTGATGGAGGTGCCGTTGCCGAGGTGAATGGTATGCGGCAGGTGATTGGGATAGTCCGCGATGCCATAGCGTTTTCTTGCGATGGGGAAAATACTGGAATCGTAGTCAATGCCGTGCTTCTCCAGAATTTCCAGTGCCCAAAGAGTCGAATGTACGATGCTGAAATTGGAGGCTCGATGGCCCCGGATTTTCTGGCCAGTTAACCTGGTCAGAGCATTCAAGGACATCTCCAAATCCTTTTCGAATTGGTAAGGAGACAGGTCCATCACCTTCTCATGATAATACCCATGCGTCCCGATTTCATGGCCAGCCGCATCTATCATGCGCACCACTTCCGGATATTTATCCGCTACCCAGCCAAGCACAAAAAAAGTAGCCTTGGCTTGGTGGGATTTGAGCAAGCTCAAGATGCGACTGGTATTGTTTATGATGTTGGTGGGGCTGGTTTCCCAGGCAGAACGCGGTACCGCCAGATTATGAGCATGGAACCAGCATTCCACGTCGATGGTTAGGAAATTGGCGATTCGATCGGCATGGGGGAGAATGGTTCTTACCGGCGGGCCGGGCGGGTTGGGCGACTGGGTTAAGTTGTAGGCGCGCGTTAAGCTTACGACCTGATTCGCCTTGGCCGGTTTTGTATTGACGGATTCATACACAAGGGCATTGGCTAAATGGGGTTTTTTCCCCATGAGGTAGCGGCCGGTGTTTATCAAAATCCAGGCTTCCATTTTAAGCCACTTTTTCAAACTAAAGAGCGAGTCGCGATAGGTGAGATCGAAATGGGTTTTACGCACGACGCTTTCCAAGGAATCGTCATAGCCCAGTGTAATTTGGGCCAAACCAGTAAGGCCGGGTTTGGCACGCCGCGTGCGTTCGCGATACAGAGGGATTTTCTCAAAATATTTTACGGTAAAATGGGGCCGTTCAGGACGCGGACCGATAAAACTCATTTCCCCTTTTAAGACATTCCAGAATTGCGGCAGTTCATCCAAATGGGTGGAACGCAAAAAGCGTCCGAATCCAGTAACTCGGGGGTCACCCTGTTTATTGCAAAGCTGCGGCCCGTGTACTTCCGAATCCATGCGCATGGTACGGAATTTGAAAATAGTGAAAACCGCACCACCTACATCCAGCTTGCGTCGAGGATCGGTTTGGCGTGACTCACCGCTGCACGCACGTTTGCGTTTATCAAGGCCTACTCGGGATTGTAAGTACAACACAGGACCCGGTGATTGAAGCTTGATGCCAATGGCCAAAACGGGATAGGCCAAAACAAATGCAGTTGTCCCCGTTAACCCAACGGCAATGTCCAGGGTTCTTTTCAATGTGGTGATCAAGACACCAGGTTTTCCGATTTCCATCAAACTGGGCTTGTCGATATCATTCCAATCCTGCATGTTCGCCTGCCTTTTCCCATGCTTGACCGTCAGGACTATTTTCCGACGGCTACAATCGTTTGGTTTGGGCTTTAGACGGAAAAAAGTGCGGGGGTGGTAACCGGAAAACTAAATCAGAATGCAGATCAGCAAAAGGGCCATAGGGGACAGATCGATTTGGCCTTAACGAATGCAGCCTCACGGATCAATAAATTCCCCGGCAATTTGAGGCGAGGATTGGGCAGCTTTTTAGCCTCTTCGACCATGGCCTCAACCAATCGGCCAAGGTTCAAATCGGCTTCTTCAAAATCCAGTTCGGACGTGCGCTGTTCTCGAACCATGTTGAGTGTGCCGGCCCGAATAAAATCCCGAAGGATGGTCGCGCAGGGAACGCTATAGTCCATGCCCTTTGCATTGGCTAGATAGCGCGCTGAGACCCAGAGTTGTTCTTCCATTTTAAGCGGCATCAGATTAATCCTCGGAAAAGCTGAAAATCTGAAAAGGTAACATTTATTATCTTTGTGATTTTCCCGCTGATGCGGAATCCCATAAGGAGTTGCCCATGAAGGGTTACATTTTGAACAAGATACAGCTCGCCGCCCTGATTTTAGGCAGTATCCTAATTGTAAACTGTACCAAGGATCCGATTCCCGAATTCCGGATCGTTTATTTTCCAAATAAGAAAAGCATCAAAGAGGAATGGAGCATTGTTCGTACACCGCGCGGCGACACGCTGGAACAGGGTGTACATAAGCAGTTCTATTGGGATGGCGCCGCAGCCCAAAGCGAAGTTTGGAAGCAGGGAAAACGGGAAGGTTCTTCTCAGGCTTGGTATGAGAACGGGGGCACTAAATGGCTAAAGCATTATGTGGAGGGAAAGCCGGATGGGCTTTGGCGGCTGAATCGCCAAGATGGGCAACCTTGGGAAGTTCGCAATTACGCTAATGGGGTTTTAAATGGTCCGCTCCAGGTTTGGGACAATAGCAGCCCCAGCGTTCTCAAGGAAGCGATTTTTACCAATGGAAACTGCACTTCCGGAGACTGCGGCCTTTTGGATTTTCCCATTCCACCTTCGGATACAGGAGCGGTGGCAACAGAAATGGCTCGAGACCGAGCCACCATAGAGGCGTTTAGAAACTAAGTGGGTGTTACGGGCGCGCTACCCCTTTTTTATAAAGTTAAACGCCGCCTGGCAGGCTTACCGCCTATTGCCATCGAAGCAACCCTTGACGCGGAATGGGCCCGGTTAGGGTTGGATGCAGCCATGGTTTCCAATACCTTTGAATCGGGACTGGCCTCACAAAACATCGCAATTGGAGTCGGCAGTCGCGGCATCCAGGATTTGCAGCGCATGGTCCGTCATTTGGTAAAGCTCGTCAAGGCCGCTGGGGGGACGCCTTTCATCGTACCTGCCATGGGCAGTCATGGGGGTGCTACCCCGGAAGGCCAGCTAGAAGTATTGGCCTCCTTGGGAATTACGGAAGCCACCATGGGTTGTCCCATCAAAGCCACGATGGAAACAGTAGAAATGGGGCGGACCACCGGTGGTTTGCCCGCCTATTTTGACGCCATTGCCGCTAAGGCGGATGGAATTCTGCTGATTAACCGCATCAAGATGCACACCAGTTTTCATGGTTCTCTGGAAAGCGGGTTGCACAAAATGCTCGCTATTGGCCTGGGCAAAGAAAAGGCGGCTACGCTCTTGCATTCCCGTGGTCCAGACGGTCTGCGTGATGATATGCCGGAGGTGGCTCGGGTACTGTTGTCCAAAGTGCCATTCATGGCCGGGTTCGGTTTGGTTGAAGACGGGTATCATCGTCCTGTGGCTTTACGTGGTTTGGGGGCTAGGGAGTTGGAAGCAGGCGAAATGGAATTGCTCACTTTAGCCAAGAGTCTGGCCCCGAGCCTTCCCTTTTCGGATGTTGATGTTTTGGTGGTGGACAAGATGGGTAAGGATATCAGCGGAACCGGCATGGATACAAATGTGATCGGCAGGCTGAAGATTCCCGGACATGACGAGCCCGTATCGCCAAGGGTCAAAGCCATCGTGGTGCTGGGCCTTACGGAAGCCACGCATGGAAATGCCTTAGGTATGGGTTTGGCAGACTTTACCGTTCAGAGTCTAGTAGATAAAGTCGATTTTCGTTTGACCGCCAAGAATGTTTTGGCCAGCGGCTTTTTGGAACGGGGACGTTTGCCAGTTGTGCTCGGAGATCCGGCTGAGACCTTGCACGCGGCTTTAAACCATGTTTTTCGGGAAAACCCTGAGGGCCGCCAAGGCGCAAGAATCCTGCATATCACCAGTACTTTGGAATTGGAGGAATTCTGGGTATCAGAAAATATGATCGGTGAAGTTCGGAAACTTCCCGGTTACCTAGAGGATTCTGGTCCCGAGGAATTCTAGGGCACCTAACCGGCTTTTGAAATTTCCCGCGCGGCCTGGAAAATGTTTTCAAACAATTTGGGTAGCTTATCCGTGGGCGTGGCGGAAAAAGCCAGTCGTAGTACTCCGCCGAAATTGATCACCCCAGTGGAATACTCCGCCAACAGCTTTTGCCGCAGCTTTTCGGCATCCACCTTGGGCTGAATGCACATGAAGTACCCAGAATTGAAAGGCAGTGGAGAAAACTGTTCCCGGTATTCCGGATGTGCGGCTAAGATTTCCTTAACGGCATTGTACCTGCGTTTCAGAAGATTGAATTTCTGGGACTTTTCCGCCGTATATTCGCTGGAAGACCAGGAGCGTACGAGCAGGGACTGGGCCGGGTTCGAAGTGCTGGAGATGTTGCCGCGAATGGCTCCGCCAGTTTTGGCTTCCAGGGCCTCATAAAGGGCTGGGGTACCGCCCTTGATACCGTAACTTAGGAATCCGACACGGAAACCCCAGACATAGTCTTCTTTGGTCGCGCCGTCGATTTTAACAGCCAGCAGGTTGGGATGTAGATTGCAAAGTTCGACGAAAATGGACTGGCTGTAAACATTGTCTTCAAACACCAAGCCGAAGTATGCGTCATCGATAAGCACCACAACTTTGTCGCCGCGCTCAGCGGATTCCAGTAGGGCTGCCACAATTTCCTTCACTTCCGAGGGCAGAGGCGTATAGCCGCTGGGGTTGTTGGGGAAATTGAGGAGCACCACTTTTTTCCCATTGGTGGCCGGCTTTTGAAGTTTGGCGCGAAGGCCCGATACATTGAAGTTACCCTCGCCCGATGCGCGGGTGCCCGGTTCGATATAGGTGGTAAAGGTATCCAGCGAAGCGCCAAAGGCCTGGGTAAAAATCAGGCCATAATTTTCCCAGAATAAATCAGGCAGGATAACAGTATCGCCTTCATCGCAAAAAAGATAGCCGGCCATGCTGAGGCCATGGGTCAAAGCCGCGGTGACTACCGGTAGGCTGAAGGTTTGACCAGCGAGCCCGGCATTCTTACGCAGTATCATATCCTTCCAAAGCTTGCGGATATCCGGACGACCGGGGCTGGGCGCGTAGGGAAAGGCATCTCCTGCTGGCAGAATAAGGTTCTTGGCCAAGCTGGGCAAGGCCACGGGTTTGCCATCGTCCTCGAGCGCAATCCCTATGGTGGCGTTGATCTCCTTGCCATTCGCTTCTGCCGATTGTGCCAGGATGCCTTGTTTGGGAAAAAAGATTGCCTTGCCTTTGGCCGATAGCATTTCCAGTACGGCGGGATTGACGGCTTTTATGGTTTGATTCAGGCTCGCGGCTTGTGCGTCCAACTCCATGACTTGTCCTTGCTTGGCGCCCCTGAAATCGGGGCTCTCGGTGAATGGCAAAATCTACTTTATTGTGTCTCGAAGACCGAGGATTTGCTTGGCCTTGGCGAGTTGGGTCTTAACGGATTCGCTTCCCGTGCCGCCTTGAATACTGCGTCGCTCCGCCGAGAAGCGGAAGGTCAGGCGATTTCGAAAGGCTTTGCCGTCCGGAATCTCCGCCCAGTCTTTTTCCGGCAACTCCAAAAAGGAAACCTTGAGCGATTCCGCTCGGGCGATCATTTTACCAACCACATGATGTGCATCGCGAAAGGGTATCCCCTTTTCCACTAAATAGTCGGCCAGATCCGTGGCCAGCATGCCAGGGTGCATTTTGCGTAAGATGACATCTGTACGGAATTTTAAAGTTGCAATGGCTTCTGTCATAACCGCCAAGCAGGTTTCCAAGGTTTCGACGGAATCGAAAACGCCTTCTTTATCTTCCTGCAAGTCCCGATCATAAGCATGCGGCAAACCTTTGAGAACCGTGAACAGGCGGGTAAAATTTCCGAGTAGCCGTCCGGACTTGCCGCGGATGAGCTCCATGGAATCCGGATTTTTTTTCTGGGGCATCATGCTGGATCCGGAAGTAAAGGCTTCGCCCAATTCCAGGTAGCTGAATTCTTGCGACGACCAGATGACAAAATCTTCCGCATACCCACTGAGCGTCGTTCCTAGAATGGCCATCGTCCCCGAAAATTCTAGAGCCCAATCCCTATGCGCAGTGGCATCGATACTGTTGGGGGACACCTCTGGAAATCCCAAAGCCTTGGCAACCAATTCGCGCTGGTAGGGAAAGGCGGACCCGGCCAGGGCACCAGAACCCAGCGGCAACTGACCGGCAGAGGCACTGGCATTGCGGAGTCGTGTTTTGTCGCGTTCCAAGGCCCAGAAAAAGGATAGCAGGTAATGGCCAATGTATATGGGTTGGGCTTGTTGCAAATGCGTATAGCCGGGCATCAAGTCTTGGCGATACACTTGCGCCTTGGCATATAGGGCCTTTTGTAATTCGACTACCGCCGACTCCAGCGCTTTTGTCCGATGACGGATATACAATTTGAAATCCGTGGCCACTTGATCGTTGCGACTTCGGCCGGTGTGTAATTTTTTTCCGAGCTCGCCGATGCGTTCGGTGAGAATGCGTTCCACCGCCATATGGATATCTTCGTCGCTCTCTTTAAAAAGCGATTGGCCCGCTTCCAAATCGGCACGCACGCTTTTAAGCCCCATTTGCATTTTACTGAATTCGGCACTGGATAAAATTCCGGCGGCTTTAAGGCCAAGTGCGTGGGCCAAGCTGCCTTCGACATCTTCGCGGAAAAGTTTCTTGTCAAAGGAGAGGCTTACGGACAATTTTTCCATCGAGGATGCCATGGAACCTTTGAATCGCCCTTGCCACAACTTATCGGTTTTCACAGATTTTTTTTTGCCGGTTTTTTTGTCAATTTTCATGCCAATGGTGCCCATAATGCGCTCCCGCCCGTAGGCGCTGATATAGAGGGTAATTGTAGTTAAACTACTTGTGCCGCCAAGTTCAGTACACTCACAAGGCGGCTAATAGGCTTACGACGGGAGAACTATGGAGTGCGTTTGGGAATTAGGGAAAAGAAGCCCGTGCTTTGCGCGGTTTTCAAGGTATCGGCAAGCAGGCGAACCTGAAGGAGACACGTATTGGAAGGGCTTAAGCTCGCTGACGGAGTCCAGTCAAAAACGGGGATGCCGTCCGGGTTTTTAAAACTGTCGGCCAGGGTGATCCAATTTTTACCTGCATCCAAAGAAAGTCGAACCCATACATTGCCCGTGTCCGGCATTTCCCACATCACTTGATAGGGCGCGCCTAGCGGGATCGAGTCATTGGGTCTAGGCAACACAACTCTAGGCCGCTGAGGTGGGGGAATATGGCGCACGGAAATAACGGTCTTAGACTTTTTTGTGAATAGACCCAGGGTGGCGGAAACTTCGATGTAATAGACGCCCTCGACCGCGAACCGTATTTCCGTGCTCAAATTGGTTGGGTCACTGAAGACCACCCGATTGCCTAAAGAATCTCCGGGAAGCGGAATTTGTCGCCACAGAATGGATAGCCTTGGATTGGCAGGATCCACATTGACAACTTTGGCTAAAAGCAGACTGGGTATTTCGATAAAGGCTTCCCGTGGCGGTCCTGCCTGGATTCCAAGCAACGAATCCAAATTGGAAATACGACTCGTGTCCACTTTACCGACGGAAATCTGGCCCGGGGTAAAAATTCTTGCGCCATTTGTATTGAGCGATTCCGCGACGGGGAAAATCTGTCCGTCTCCTTCAAGCAATCGCAATGGGAAAACACCGGGCGGTAAGTCTTCGAAGAAAAAGACGCTGTCTACCAATGTGGCCTGGAAAGGAGTTCCAGGAATATACATGCGGCTTAATTGGTCCTTTGAAGTGGGGCCGGAAACATGCGCTTGATAGTGCACCAAGGGTTTTGGTTTCATTTCCAGGCGGCTTAAAGCACCGCCGCCCAACTGGGAAAAAACTTTTGTTTTGGAATGATAGGTCAAACCGAAATTGAGGATGCCGGTTTGATTTTCGGTTTTAAGTTGCAAGTTGAAATGCAGCACAGAATCGGAAGTGGAAATCCTTTCGATATCATTGCTGGTGAGGTTGGTTGAGTCCGAGGCTTTGAGTTTAAGCGTCCAAAGCGGTTCCGGATCCACGGCGGGATTTTGATCTTGGCTATATAAGTTAAGGTCACCGGTCACCCGCAAGGCCAGGCCGGTGGAATCGTGAAAGGCTAAAGTCAGTTGGGGATTGTCTACGCCGGAACTTGTTCCTGCCACACGATTGTCCCCACAGCCGAAAAGGCCAAAGGCAATCCATATATTCAAGGCCGCAAATCGTCTAAGGGAATTTAAGCTCATGTACTTGTTCCGGTAAAAGGATCCACAGCCGGTTAAATCTAGAAAGATGAAGTGGTCCAGCCCTTAATCCGGCACTTTGCTGTTGGGAAAAAGCTGCATGGTCAATGTGTAGATACGATCTTCCTTGCCGTCCCTGTCGATAATCTCCCGCAGTTCTTCTTGGAAAGATCGGATTCGATCTTGAATGGTTTTGAATCCGGACTTGGAAATGGAAAACATGAGGGCGTTGTATTGCCGCACTTCTGCCGGCAAAGACTCAAATACCTCCATGGCCATGCCCGTAAGCTCTTGGATGTGTTGGCGTGCCGCCATGGCCTGCACGTTTTTCTCGGTATAAATATGTTTGTCCGTCACCGTATAACCGCTTGCGGTTTTTTTGATCAAACCTAAATCCAACAGCAATTCGATGGATTCTTCCACTTGTGCCGTACTCAAGGGCGGATAGATATTTGCTGCAATTATAGCTGAATGTTTTTGTTTTTGATCGATTCCAAAATAATTCCATACGGCGGAAAAGTACCATTTGGAGAAAAAACGGTATTGAGTTTCCCCTACAATTTGAGCCCTGGAACTACGAAACTTGGCGAGCTGGGCAAAGAAAAAGTTTTTCTCCTGCATGCCTTTGGCTTGATTGAATTGGACGAGCAAATCAAAGTAGCGGGATTCGCGTTCACCCATGTGCATGGCTTTCACGAATTTTACCCGTAAAGTTTGGCTAAGCTGACGACGCCCTTTAATCACGGCTGGCAATAGACTCGCTGTAGACATGGGCATTCCGGCATCGCGCGCAAAGGATCGCTGGGAAAATTTTGAGTCGAGATTTTTTCGATGCGCCGTATAATCCCGGAGGAAATCCCGATAATCAAGATACTGAAGAATCCGTGGCTCATGCGACGACGAAGTCTGCATAGGGGATTTCGGTATTTTGACCATGATTTTCAAAGTATACTCCCGGACACGTCACTAATACTATTAAAAACCCAAATAGGTGAGGACAATTAGGCCCCGGAATTTAAGACAGGCGACCTAGCTGCCTGCGTCTGAAGCATGTATTCTTGACGCATAACGTCAATGCCGGCGGCACATTTATGAACTGCCATCTGCGCATGTATTAAAAAAGGAAAATAATGAAAAACTTCATCCGTCCATGGTTCCTGTTAGGATTTGCTTCAGCTAGCGCTTGCCTTGGACAAACCACTGTCACTAAATCAGACCCGCTCCTCATGGCTGCGGCGTTTAATTCTTTTTCAGGAAAAGTGCACACACGATCGGACTCGAAATATTTCTACGTGGAATCTAATGGAATACCGGATCATGTGATGATGAAGGGCATCACAGGTTGGCAGCAACAGGTGCCATTGCCCCAATGTTACTTAGACGCCAATGCCTGGAGCATTCCCTTAAGTCCGGTTATGGCATCGGTAGTGGTTCCAGTAAATCCCAGTCATTTCACGCGCGGGGCCATCGCAGTGGCCACCAATGGCATTCCTATCTTCAACCCGTATACCAATACGGGCGTTGATGCCTTGGTCGACGGACAGCTCGATATTTTCGGCGGTCATTGTGGCCGTGCGGACGATTATCATTATCATACGGCCCCGCTTCACCTTGAGTCGTTAGTAGGCACGGGCAATCCGATTGCATATGCTTTGGATGGCTTTGCTATTTATGGTTCCAAGGAAGCGGATGGTGGTGCGATGGCTACCCTTGATGCCAACCATGGTCATCTGGGTTCGAATGGTGTGTATCACTATCATGGCACAGCGGCATCGCCATATATGATAGGCAATATGGTCGGCGTGGTTACGGAAGATGGTACCAAGCAAATCATTCCCCAAGCCCAGGCGAGACCGGTGCGCGGAGATTATGGGCCTTTACGCGGGGCAACCATTACCCAATGTCTTCCGCATAGCAGCAATATGGGTTTTACCCTTGTGTACACGCTCAGCTCCAAAACGGATTCCGTGGTTTTTGACTGGACCAGTACCGGCTCGTATGTCTTCCAATACTATACGGCAACGGGCAAGGTCGATTCGACCTATAAGGGATCGGCATTGTGCACTATCCCGGTAACAGCTGTGAAAAAGCTGGGAGGCTTGCAACCAGAAAAAAAACTCCTTGAAGTAGCGTTCTACCACCTAAATGGAAAACTGGTTTATAAGGCTACAAACATGCAGCATGGCAAACGATTTGCAACCCAAACGAGCGGTATCTACCTGATGAAACTGCGTTACACAGGATCTTCAACAACTCAGAAACTCATCCTTCCCTTGCAGGCAATGACCCTATGAAAAAAATAGTCCCAATGAAAATAGCGACCCTTTCCATACTATCCTTTTTGCAGGCGACGGCAGTGGCACAATACACCGGAACGGGATCGATAACCCAGGGTAAGGCGACATGGGTCACACAGAATATTTACACCTGCTCCGGAGCCCGAGGACGGATTGGCGGAATAGGTACGATCACGGCGACAGATAAAACGATATGGACCGTGCCCGCAGTGGTGCATTTTTCAGAATCGACTTTCCCAACGGCTCCGGATTTGAACAACGCCTGTACAGGTAAGAATTACGCAAATGCTACGGTAGCGTTGGCGGTCCTGAAAACTTCGGACATTGTCAGCGTAGATGCGGATGGAGAAGTCGTCACGGCCTATGTTTTTGCCGATAATTATTTTGAGATGTACATCAATGGAGTTCCTGTAGGCAAGGACGCTGTGCCATATACGGAGTTCAATTCCAGTGTTATGCGTTTTAGGGTAAAGCAGCCCTTTACTATCGCCATGCAGCTTGTGGATTGGGAAGAGAATCCTGGCTTGGGCACGGAAAACAACGGTTTCCTGTACCATGCTGGAGATGGAGGAATGGTGGCTGTATTCAAGGACGCGTCAAATAACGTGCTGGCGATTACCGGTAAGGATTGGAAAGCGCAAACATATTATACTTCGCCCCTCCAAGATCCCGCCTGCGTTAAGGAAACCGGGACCTCCAGGATATCCAGCTCTTGCGCCGTTCGGACCACCGGTAGTGGTCTTACCGATTATGCTTTGTTCTGGAAAAAACCAGCTGATTGGATGACAAAGGGCTTCGATGATTCATCATGGCCATCCGCAACAACGTATACCAATTCGGAAATCGGTGTGGACAATAAACCGTCCTATACCAATTTTACGGATATATTCGATCTGTCACAGAAAGACGCTGAATTTATCTGGAGCACAAATGTTGTGCTAGACAATGATGTGGTTGTCCGGTATACGGTTGGAAAATCCACTGCCATCAAAGACCATGCAAAGGCAGATAAAAATGCAAATGCAAACGAAAACGTTTTAATCCATTCTGATCTTCAGTCAGGGGCCGTTCGCATTCAATTACCGGACAGAAATTCCAGTACGCAAAGCCACCAACTATTAGTCACCAATGCGACGGGGCAAGTCGTATTTAAATCAGAAAATCCAAAGTCCGAGTTAAGGCTTACTCGATTGCAATCCGGAATCTATTGGCTGAAGCTATACGGGTATGGAAACCCGATCACCCAAAAGTTTTTGATACCCTAAGAATATTTGATATCAAAATTCATGCGGTTACCCAATAAAACCTAAAGGAGCACGTTTGAAGCTCGATCTTAAAATTTTCCAATGGATGTTGTTATTAAGCTTTTGCGTATTTGGGGGAACTGTTAAAAAGACCATGCTGCATCTGCCCGATACCGGGGAATCGACCGGATATACCGATACTTTCGGAGAGGATGCAGACTACAGCATCTATCCCCCAGGATTCAAGGTGAACGGAAATGGAACCGTAACAGATACGGTAACTGGCCTGATGTGGCAAGCGGCAGATTGCGGCGAAATGGCTTTCGAAAAAGCCGGCATTTACTGTGATTCCCTGAGTCTTGGAGGATTTTCTGATTGGCGATTGCCAAATGCCCATGAAAGCTTCAGCATTCTCAATCATCAATTGTCCAATCCGGCACTGAACGTGGCGGTATTCACTAAATCCGAGGCTGAATATTGGTGGTCTAGCACCTTACAGGTCAATGATGTCACAAGAGTATGGGTGACCAATTCGGGCGGCGGAGTTGGAAACCATCCTAAGTCGGAGACCATTAGTGCTGGTGGAGTCAAAAAATTTCATATTCGCGCCGTGAGAGATGCTGCGACGTCGCAATCCTATGTCGAACATTTTACGGAAAATGGGAATGGGACGGTAACGGACAATTTAACCGGATTGGTTTGGCAGAAAATTCCCTCAGGGGCAACGCTTACCTGGGTGCAATCCCTTGTTTACGCGGAATACGTTTCCATCGGAGGCATAAAGGATTGGCGATTGCCTAATATCAAGGAACTGCAATCCATAAATGACGAAACGGTTAGTAATCCTTCTTTGGATACTAGCTACTTTGGCGTTACCGGGGCTAAGCGCTTTTGGTCGTCTACAACCTTACCTAACCAAATAGCCAAAGCCTGGTACTGGGACACACAATTTGGCATTACAACTTACGACGATAAGGCCACACCGCATCTTGTGCTGGTGGTTCGAGGTGGCGGCAACGGCGGTTCTAGCAAGTTGATTAAACCACGGTCCTCTGACAGAAGCCGGATCAAACGTACCAGAATGGGTGATAGGGGTGGGATGGAAATAATTATCAATCCATTGACCTTGAGTATGCGCGCCTCTCTCTTAGGACGTCAGTATTAATCGATTTCCGACTTAAAATAGTACACGGAATGTCTAGGAGCAGGTTTATTTTCTTCATTGGTCACCAATACATCAAAAATTGTTTTTGCCTTTTCAGGAAAATTGAGATCTAGAAAAGTTGAATCCCCGCGGGTATTAAGGTTTGAGGAATAGCTGTAACTTTGCGGTATTTCAACGGTTATGGGTTTGGGATTACCAGAGAGGCTAAGGTTTTCATTGAGCTGCCGCATCCAAGTATCTTTTTGGACCCAGGTTGGTAGTTTAAAAACCTCCTGAATTACGGCGCGATCCGCTTTAGTAAAGCTTCGATAATACCGAGGCCCGCAATTCGAATTTGAGATGTCCGTGTCCGACGGGATTTGTCCTTTACTGTTTCGAAATTTTGGCTTGCCTAACAAGGTGTATTTGGCAACGCGATGCTCCATTAAAATCAAGAGCATTATTTCATCGGATTTCCGAGCCGTAACCCAAACGCTATCACTGGAAATTAATTGGCTTCCAAAATGGATTTTAGCATTATTTAAATCCTCCATATTTTCAATGATCCGATAAGAATATTCGGTGCTGTTTATTTTTTTGACGGAATAGGACATTGAGTCAAAGTCAGGAATCACATCTGGACAGCGGGCTAGTTTTGATGGTGCTGCATTACCGGGAGCGGTGAAATTAATCATTACAGTTGAATCAGAAGCCAGTGTCGAATCGGCTTCCAGAATTGTTACGGCCAGTAAAACGGTTTTTTTAGAGGGATTTTGAATGTCGCCGGTAAATTTTGCTTTGCCGGTAAATTCATATTTGCCTGGAGTGGTAGGATCGTACGGCCCATTCCATTCCGCGGGTAAATACTGGGAGTTTCCATCTGTAAAGGTGACTTTTAACTCTTTAGGAAATAACGGGGCCGCTCCAAGGGGAGTTCTAATTTCCGCTACTGGTTCGATCTGGGCAATAACTTGCACTGGGGCATTGTTGGTCCCTTGTTCACATGCAACTAAAGCGATGAGGCAAAATAAGTCCAAAACCTTCTTCATAATTTCTCCAAACGCGTTGTTACCTGTGTTTGACGTTTGAAAGCTAGAAAACCGCTACAAATGGCTGGAAAAACTTTCGGCCCGAGGTCAGCATCTCACCTAGTTTTTAGGATTTGTGGAAAATGTTAACTTTGCCCGACAAAAGCAAGCTTCTGATAAACAAATCTACGACTGCCATGTCAATTGGAAATGAAACTCCCAGTTTAATCAGTAGGAAGTCAATTTGGCCCTTTTGGAATATGGTAAATTCTCTGAAATGGAGATAGAATGAAAAATCGAATTTGGCTCATTATTGCAATGGTATTGGCGCTGACCCCAATCTATTCCACATGCGCTGCCGTCGAAATGGAAAGCGTAACCGCCTTGCATTTTAAGTGGATACGGGGAACCATAGTATTCGTTGAGAAAAGTGAATTCAAAAAAGCACGTAAACTCTCGCGAGCGGCTGCCAAAATGCGCGCCAGGAAAATGGAAGAACCGGAGTCGCATTCTCCGCTTAGTTGTGAAGTCCAATCGAGTCAAGGTCGGATACTGCATACAGAATATTTTCCTGATCCCTCGCTTCGCAGTGTTGAATTCCAGGAAAAAGGTGAAAACCAATTGCGCAGATATACAATTAAGGTGGATACGGCTGATTTGTTTGTGAATGTGTCCTCGGCAGATTCTAACGCACAGTCACTTCGGTTTTTCCGCCGCACTTTCCCTGCAACCACCGAACACTTGCCGAAGCAGGCTGCTGCTAAGGCACCCATTGCGGTGTTCAACTTGCGGGGAGAAGCGCAATGAAAATTCCAATTTCAGGAATGATCTTAGCTCTTGCGATGTCTGGCTTTTGCCAAAATGTTGGCGAATTGATCAAATATAAAGAAACCGGCTTGCGCAGTCGCCGTATCAATTTGACTGTGATTGGAGATGGGTATCAGGCATCGGAGCGAAATTTATTTCTCCAACACCTAAAAACATTCGTTGACGCAGTGGTGTACAAGGACGTTCCTTTGATGGAATACTCCAATTATTTCAACGTCTATGCGATTTTCGTGGCGTCCAATGAGAGCGGTGCAGACGACCCGTCCCTTGGGATCACCCGTGATACGTATTTTAATGCCCATTATGATAAAGACATTGTGCGATTGCTGGTCATCGACAATGCAAAGGCGCGTGCCATTCTCAACAAGTTTGTTCCGGAATCCGATATGCAATTCTGCATTGTCAATAGCGCAACTTATGGGGGCTCTGGGGGACAAATCGCTGTGGCAAATTATTCCACTCCGCAAATCATTGCCCATGAAAATGGGCATACTTTCGCCAAACTTGGCGATGAATATGAATATGCCGGTTCCAATCCTGAGGAGACTCCGAATACTACCAAATTTACTTCACGCAATTTGATTCGATGGAAACATTGGATAGATGCCGCCACTCCGTTGCCTACTCCCAAGACAAGTCAGTATACGAATGTCATGGGTTTATTCGAAGGAGCGGCCTATAATACTAATGGTTGGTACCGGCCAAAACAAGACTGCCGTATGCGCACCAATGGTATACCATTTTGTTCAGCATGTGCTGAAGCGAATATCCTAAACCTTTATGACAAGATTTCACCTATCGATTCCTCCTATCCGCCTAATGCATCTCCTCTTTCTATGAAACGCCCCACTGTCTTTACGGTAACGCCAATGCGACCCTTGCAACATGCCTTGAAACTGCAGTGGTTCGTCGATGGCATTCCGCAGCCTACAAATATTGGAGAAACATTTTCTTCCAATCTTACCGATGGCAGGCATACGGTAAAGGTAAGGGTTAGCGACACAACTGATGTGGTGCGACGCGATTCCCTGGGACTGTTGGTGGATTCTTTGGTTTGGACTGCAGATGTGGCTGGAGGAACGGATGTGCATCCAAAATTGGATGACCATTCGAAACGCCTAGCATTGACACGTGTTCAAAAAGCGTTGGTCTGGTTTACCCTACCTGCACCGGGCGCATTCCAGCTTCGCCTTATTTCTCCGAAAGGCAAAGTCATCCTTGCATTGAGCAGGGCAGACGGAGTCGCTGGCCTGAACCAGGTCGCTTGGGAAGCCAAGCCGGGATTTTATCTTGTTGAATTAATATCGGGGTCTAACGTGGTTCGCCGTAATTTCAGAATAGCGCGATAATTGTCTATGTCCTATAATTCTTTTTTTGGCGATGAGGAAAGCGAATACTTCGATTTATTGGGTAGGCCAAAACGACCCGGTATTTACGAATTCCAACGCTATGATGGCCGAAAAATAATTTATACTCTAGCCTGCTTGGAGCAAGACCAAGAACAAGTACATGAGCAAGTACATGAGCATGAGCCTGCTAACGAGGCCGAAGCGGAACCAGGTTCCGGGCAAGCAGGCGAGGTTAAAAACATTCCTCCCCGGCTTAAAGTGGTGCGTGCCAGTCGCCTGGAGGATTATCCAAATCCGGCGCATGCCCTGGATAATTTGGATGGTCAATGGGTGCGTTTCCTGGGTGATGCGCGCCAAGAGTAAAAAGTTGCCGACGCTCCGAAGGAGTCGGAAGTAAACGGTTGGCTTTGTAATTGTATTCTACCAGCTGGAGTTTCCAGAATAAATTCAGAAAACTTTACGAGGGTAACGGGTAAGAACTGGACCAGCCCAAATCCATTTTTAAGGGCAGTGATGGAAAGCTTCACCTTTCCATCCTGCGCAAAAACTTCCAATCGATAGTGCGTCCTTGCTCCATTCAAGTATGCGAATGTCTCGCCATCATCGCAAATGTATTCGGATTGAACCGCGCCTGAAAAATGTTCTGAAAGGCAAATTAGCAGCTCGATACCCACCATGTTTTTATGGTTGTTCTTGGCAATGCCCTTCTGCATCGGGAGCAGCGCGCCTTCACGGATAAATAGGGGCGTAGTGGCTGAAAGTTTTTGGGTTTGTAGCAACGCAGGACCGACACACCAACCCGGTTTGTCTGCGCGCCACCAGCGACCCGTAGGCAGAGAAATTTTCCTTTTCTTTTGGTCTTCCACAGTAAAGGGTGCTTGCATCAGCCAGGGCCCAATCATGAATTGATCATTCACATGCGCAAGTGGAAGCCGGCGTGTGTCGGCAAAGTCATAAAAAAGGGGCCGCAGTATGGCTTCTCCCATATCGCAGTGGCGGATGAAAAGGTTGTACAGGTAGGGTATCAGTTTATATCGGAGCCGCACATAATGCCGGGAAATAGCCAAGGCTTTTTTGGAGAAAGCCCATGGCTCTTGGGGTTTGGACGTGCGCACGCAATGGTTGCGGAAAAAAGGAAAGAGAAATCCGGCCTTATACCAATCAATAAACAAGGCTTCCGTACAATTGCCGCCGAAGCCTGGCACATCCGGCCCATTGATAGCCATCCCGGATAAAGCCAAGTTCAGGCTTTTGCCGATGGACATGTGCAGGTGATGGTAGTTGGACCAATTGTCCCCGGTCCAATGCGCCGTATGCTGCTGTGACCC
>JAYUHW010000018.1:0-2615 GCA_043766615.1 Fibrobacteria bacterium
CGAGGTCATCCAGAACACTCCTGAGCTCAAGGGCAGTCTACGCGTGGTCAAGGACAAGATCAGGCGCGGAGAGGGGTTTCTGCTGGAATACAGGGAAGGTGGGATGGACTCCTTTTTGATCTATTTGCCCAATTCCAGCATCAACCAAGTGGCAGAAGAAGCCACTCACCTGATGAACCTGGTTTTGCGTGGGCCGCTGGATAACCTGCCGCGTGGCCACCATTATTTTTACAACAATGTCATGACTGAGGCATTGGGATTTTTCGGTTCCAAAATGATCAATGAGAAGCGCAAGGCTCCGACGGAATCTTCCTTGCGACTTTTCCTGGGTAAGGTGAAACAGGGATGGGATTCGCCCAATCAAGCTGAGACGGTTAAGGTTTCACGGCTGATCCTACAGCATTTGCATTTGGAAAAACGAAGTTCCCGGGAGTTCGATTTCCGAAAGAAATTTGTGGAAATCTATCCGGAGCGATCCAGCCTGCCCCAGGTTTTCAGTACCCAGCTTGGCTATATGCTCGGCAACAAGCTGTACTATGCCGTTAAAAAAGGACTCATCCCCTTGCGGGACATCCGTGCCCAGTTTTATGAACGCTTCGACACGCCAGGCCATGCCTTTGCAACGTACATCCGCTTTGTCGAACGCCTCAACCACATCCGTAAACCCCTTTCCCACGAAGAGCCTCCCAGGCCCTTTGCAGCCAGCGCCTAACTCAGAATGAGCATCGACACCTAGAATCAAGCCTTCAGTCTGTGTAGTTTTAAGTCGATGCCATCCATTTCAAATCCTTCCTCAACTGTTCGGTTGCCCTCTATTGTTCTAATCGGTCTGCTCTACCTCAATATCGGTTGGGATTTTTCCCGGGCAGAGGATTTTTCGTATCAAATTCGGACAGCACTATTTTCCAATCGGCAATTTTTTTGGCCTTCTCTCACACCGCACGACAATCCGATACCTTCGACCCTTCACCTTGGGGTACTCCCCATCCATATCCAGCAGTATCGGGAATCGATTCCGTGTGATTCGTGCCATAGGCTTTCTGCCAATGGAATGGAGTTCTATTTGGAAAACTACTGGAAGGACAAGTTGGCGGGCCGATTTCCCAATGCCCAGGTTGAACTGTTGGCGCCTCATTTTAAATTGGTGGAAAACCAGAAGCTGGATTTGATGGCCTTGCTGGACAGCCTTCCGTTTCCCTGGTCAAAATGGTTTCCGGATTCAACGGAAAGTTTGATATATCGACCCCGGGATCGCATGACAAACACTAAAACGCGCCAAGCTCTGGATCGTTTGGGCGGGCTTCTGAATCAAGACTATTTGCTGATAACAACCGGTATTGACATTTCCATCAAACCACTTATTTCCAACGGACATACCGGAGGATTCAATTGGAAGTTTGACCTGATTTTCTGGAACGTGCGGGAAAGTAGAGTGGAATGGGCCATGCGCTATCATGGCAAGGCTGGTTTTATGGATTTGGACAAGTCTCTGGACAGCCATCTGGATAATGCGATGGGGGCCATGTGGGACGGGCTGCCGCGCGATCTTCAGGCTTTGTGGACAGCGGAGCCTCGCTAATTCCGCCACAATTTTTGAGGTTATTTAGGCTGAATGGGTGCTATCCGCACAGAGGCTTAAGCTAACGCGCATTAATTACGATATGATTGGTAACGGGGGTTTATGTAACTATGAAAGTTATCCGTCCCAATTGCCGTGCCCAGTTTACGCCAGCCGATTATGATTTTGTCAGCACCGTGTTGGCGTTGCCCATTCAGGGTCAGGAATCGGAACGCATTTATCGATTGTTCAAAGACCAGGAAAGCCTGGACCAAATGCTGGATCATCCTCGGATTTTCCGCGCGCTGTTGGATACGCGAAGCTGCCTGTCTGTTTCCATGCACTTCTATTTCTATGTGTTGGTCCGGAATGTGCTACTGAAAGAGGACATTCTCGAGCGGGAAGTGGCCGATTATGTGGCAGAGGTTTTAGCGGAATTCGCCCTGCTGACCCGGCTCAGGAAACGGAATCCATCAGACTCTCAGCCGCTGGAGTATCTCTTTGAAATGGTCGCGGCTCTGGAGCAAATGGAAGAAGGGGAGCGCTTTGCCATGCAAACCCATATCGGCAATTACGCGCTTTTTCAGTCCGGAATTTATCCCAATCAAGTGCTACAGCGGGTCCAACGGCGCGGGGCCCCAGGATTCAAATATTATGAAGAGATGGGTAGCGCGTACTTCCGCATGGCAGGCACTCATTTCTTGGCAAAAAAATTGGATATGGTGGCGATATACAATACTTTGGGCGAAGCGTTTCATGTCACACGGTTAGCGCTCAATCATCTTTCCGAGAAGCTGGTCTTTCTGGAAACGGATCGGGCCGTGCGCGATTTGCTGCGAGAGGTCGATGGATCTGGCTAGATGGATCTGGCTAAGATGCAACCGGTCCAACTTGCTAATCGCTGAATCATCTTTTCAAAATTCATAGGGATACGGCACCGAGAGACAGAATGAATAACAAGGCATTCAATGCCGTCATCACTACCCATCCCAAAACACAGGCACCAACCGACCTTAAGGTACTGGTATAGTCGAGCGCTTGGCGGACCGCAATCACA
>JAYUHW010000019.1:0-3126 GCA_043766615.1 Fibrobacteria bacterium
GGTATGGCGGCATTTTCTACGCGAAAAATCTTGCTTACGAATTCCGCGGAATCATAATAAATGGAGGTATTGCTCACCATAGCCACTTTAGACGAGCCCCCACTATCATACGCTGCAACGATATTCCCTCTGTCATCCATGGCTACACTTGCCGATTTGAAATAATGATACTGGTACCAGAGGCCATTCGTGGGTGCTCCAAAAGCCACATTTTCAGACGCAAAATCCAGGTCTACGCGTCCAGCCATTGTGTACGAACCATTGATTTTGGAAAGAATGCTACCCTTCAAGCGTTGGGAGTAATTTGTATTTCCTCTTTTGAACCAGGATACTACAACCCGGTCCGCAGTCGAGGCTAGGTCAGGGAACATATAATGAAATGGCGCGGCATCTCCAGGGGGAGTCAGAGGCGCACTTTCCGCTGAAACCGTGGGCGTTCCCGACAAGGAAAGTTCCCGGAAATAAAGCAGGGTATTGGCACCGGTTGTGCGACCATAAGTAAACAAGAAATTATTCTTTCTTTGACTGGTGATGGCAAAGGGGCGGTAGAGGTGTTCCAAGGCGAGAGTGTCTCGACTAAAAATATTAGTCTGAATCATGGTAGGTCCATAAATAACTGTATGTGACGGATCATAGGCGGTTAACCAAAGATTGCTTGAGGAAACGGGGCTGGTTTTGACGATTTCCTGCCGCCAAAGTACCGCCGTGTTACCCAGCGAATCCATTGCAACGGCAAAATCTTCGGGAATGACGGCTGTCACAACTGTAGGTGAAACTTCCGTGGTTATTGCATCAATATTTTCCCAGCGTACCTCAAATTTTCCAGCCGGATATGCCCCTGGAGTTTCATACGCCAAGGCGTACTGATTGCCGCCGGTATTCGGCTGTAGGGCCGCAGATACTTTGCCAAGCCCGCCTGATGCCACGGGAGTCGCTGGCGCTAGGGGAATGTTTACACCCCAATTTCCAAAGGCAATCCCAGACGAAGCTTCTTTATGAGACGAACGACGAATGGGTCCGCCTAAAACATTGGAACCCCAATAAGCTGAGTATTTATTTCCCTCCCCGGAATAATTCAAATAAATTGGCGATTGGTAACCCATCACTTCATTTAAAGCGATAACGGTTGAAGCAGTATCAACCCAAAGAGTGTCCGGGCTGAGATCAATGTTTCTAGTAACAATGTTTGCAAGCAGCGAACTGGCTGCATTGGTGGAAGTATGCGCAAACTGGTAAGATAAATAGGCGACTTTAAATTTATACTGGCCGGTAGATGTCACCACAGCCCCGGCTGCGGCCGCACCGTTATTACTCGCTACCGATCCCTTATTTAATTTATCCGTACGGACATTTCGATATTTGTGGGTCTGGGCATTGATGAGTAGTGAGTCGCTCCATCCTACATCAAGCTTTGCTGTATCGAGCGCCGAGCCAGAAAAATCCAATCGAAATTTGGTAACCGAATGTTCAAGGGCATAGGTGGAGACACCGGTTCCCGGCCATAGGAACAATGCTATTCGTAGGAGTTTGCGACTGAGAGGCAGATTCAATTTTCGAATGTTCCTTCCACGGCCGATTTGCGATCCAAATTCCTGACAAGAAATCCGGCTGAGGATTCATCCAAGTTTCCATATTCAAATCGATTGCGCATTACCTTGTATTCGTCCGCTTTGCGGTCACGCAATTTTTCCATGACTTTGCGTTCCTGCATTGCTTTCAATAAAAGGTCAGACTTCTCTTTTAACTTGGTGCCTTGAGTGGCAATCTCGCCTTCCTGACCTTCGATCAACGATCCCATAAACTGAGCGTATTGAATGATACTAAGCCTATTTCGATAATCTATTTCCGTTTCCGACGTCCCCACACCAGAATTCAAGACTTCGCTTCGGTCCTCTTGCAGTTCACGCAGGCGCTCCTTGAGAACTTCCAATGCTTGAACCTCAATTGCCATGGCCTTTTTGGCAGCCTCTTCCCGCCACAGTTTCATGCGGAGCACTTGGGCCATATTGAATTTAAAGGATTTCACTTGACCGTGTTTGCCAGGGCAGCCAGCTTTTCCAAAGTAGCGGAATACTCGCTGCGGTCTTCTATATCCTGGATCAAGAATTTATCGATTTCGGCGTGTACTGCAATGGCCTGGTCCAGCAGTGGATTAGATCCACGCACGTATGCTCCAAGATTGATCATATCTTCCGCGTCAGCATAAATAGCCATGGCATTGAGTAGCTTGCCTATGCCGGCCCGATGTTCTTTGCCGGTTACATCAGTCATGCAACGACTCACGCTTTGCAGCACATCAATGGCGGGAAAATGATTGCGGTGCGCCAAGGATCGGGATAGAACGATATGCCCATCCAATACCGAACGAACCGCATCGGCGATGGGCTCGTCCATATCATCACCTTCGACCAAGACCGTATAAATGGCGGTGATGGAACCACGCTTTCCCATTCCGGCACGTTCAAAAAGTCGTGGTAAAAAAGCAAAAACGGATGGTGTGTATCCTCGAGTGGACGGCGGCTCACCAATGGCCAAGCCTATTTCGCGCTGAGCCATGGCCAGACGTGTGGATGAATCCATCATCAACATAACATCACTTCCTTGATCGCGAAAATATTCCGCCACCGTGGTAGCCACTTGAGCAGCCTTTAGCCGTACAAGTGCCGGCTGATCGGAAGTTGCCACCACTACCACTGAACGCGCCAATCCTTGTTCCCCCAAATCCTTTTCCAGAAATTCCTTCACTTCACGTCCACGCTCCCCGATCAATGCAATAACATTGACGGCGCTCTGGCAGTTGCGGGCGATCATGCCGAGCAGCACCGACTTGCCCACGCCGGAACCGGAAAAAAGACCCACGCGTTGGCCCTTACCAATTGTTTTGAAACCGTCTAAGGCGCGGATTCCCGTCATCATAGGCTCAATGATACGACGTCGATCCAGGGGATTGGGAGGATCATTATTAATGTGTCCGGTTTCGGAAAAAAGAATGGGGCCTTTCCCATCAATGGGCTCACCAAGCCCATTGATAACCCGACCCAGCAATTGAGGTCCAACTCCAACGCTGAAAACGCGACCCGTTGCCATCACTTCCATACCTGGTCGCAGACCATCCAATTGGCCAAG
>JAYUHW010000020.1:0-3051 GCA_043766615.1 Fibrobacteria bacterium
AGCGGATTGTATGCTTTGCTTCTGAACAGCGATAAAACGGGTCCAATCATCCAAATCAGTAGCCGAGGCCAGGTGGTTTTGCCAGATGACTATGTACCCTTAAACACACCTATCAATGTAACCATTCGCGATGGCCAAAGTATTGATTTGCTTTTACACCCGCCTATTATGACTAGCCGTGAACAGGTTTTAGATAGCCTAAATCTGATTCAAGAATCCGGAAATGCACTGCCCACTTTGGCCCGCATCAATTTTCTACCTAAGCGCAGTGCCGCCCGCGACTCCATTTTTGTATTAGCGAAAGATGCGTCCGGCAATGTATCCAGTCGAAGCCTGTTGTATAAGTTAGGCGACGATTTGGCCATTCTAAATTTGGGCAGTTACCCCAACCCTTTTGCCGACACAGCGGTTTTCGTCTTTAGCCTAACCGATTATTGTGACAAAGTCGATCTCAAGATTTATTCCCGTGCCGGACGTTTGGTGCGCTCGCTGCAAGAACGAAATATTGTCGGCTACCAGGAAGTCGTCTGGGATGGCCTAGCGGAAGGAAAAAGGGAAATCGCCAACGGGCTATATTTCCTGAAGGTCACTGCCAAGGCAGACCAACGGGAAACCACCCGCATATTTAAATTGTTCAAAAAACTCAGGAAATGAGTCCTAAAAGATTGTGTTGGAGTATCTTTTACGGGTATGACCGCCGAAACTGAAGACTTTGAAAATGAAGACTTTGAAACCGAAGACCAGGATTCCCAAGCGCCGGATCCGCTCTCCGCTCTGGCAGCCGGGCTATACTTAGTTGCCACACCCATTGGTAATCTCGAAGACATTACTTTTCGGGCCGTGCGCATTCTTAAATCCGTTGACTTGATTCTCGCTGAAGATACGCGGCATTCCCGAGTGCTCCTCAGTCATTACGGAATTGCCCGGCCCTCGGAAAGCTATAACGATTTTAATAAAGAAAAGCGGACGCCTGCGTTTCTGGAAAAATTGAAAGACGGCCAACGCCTCGCTCTCATTTGCGACGCGGGTACACCGGGTATCGCAGACCCAGCCTTTAACTTGGTGAAGGCGGCTTTGGCCGAAGGCATTCGGGTTTTTCCGGTTCCCGGTCCGTGTGCGATGGTTGCAGCGCTTACCGCCTCGGGGCTTCCTACGGATCGCTTTGCCTTTGAAAATTTTCCTCCAAAAAAATCCGCCCAAAGGTTGCGCAAACTGGAAACGTTGAAACAGCGCTATGGTGGAGAAGAACAACATGCACCCACATTACTGTTCTATGTGTCCCCGCATCAAATCAGACAATTCCTTGAAGAAATTGCAGAGGTATTTGGAGAGGAAATGCACGTGGTGCTAGGTCGGGAAATAACCAAAAAATTTGAGGAGTTTCTGGCTGGCCCGGTTACTAAAATCCGAGAGCATTACCGGGAACGAACACCAAAAGGGGAGTTTGTTTTGATGTTACATCCCCAGAATAAACGGTAATGCTGCGACGCTGGCCCACCTTGGCTTGGCTTGCGCTATTGTCGTTGGCGTGGGCATTGTGTTATCCCCCATTTCCCCTGGGGCCATTGGCCTTTGTTGTTCTAGTCCCGACCTTTGCATTAACCTTGCGCCTGACGATTAAGCAGGCCTTCTGGTACAACTTCTTCGCCGGCATTGTTTATAACGTTGTCATGTATTGGTGGATTTACAATGTGATGAAAGTGGGACCGGCGCTCATCATCGGTATGGGACTCATTCTCCTCATCCTCTTTTTATCCTTCTTCAATGGACTGCTGGGCTGGTTGTTTCGCCTGCTGGCCTTCCACCGTTATGGCCTCTGGGCTTACCCTTTCCTGTGGGGAGGGCTTGAAGTGCTGCGCACGCGCGGGGAAATGTCCTTTCCATGGAATGACATGGGATATGCGCTCGGCAACCATCCTAGCCTTATTCAAGCAGCCTCCATGCTGGGAATTTTTGGACTTTCCATAGCAATCGTCGCATGTAATGTATTGGCACTGGTTGCATGGCGCAGCCAAGGGCGAAGACGATTATTTATTGGCATGGTAGCCGCAGCGATACCGTTGGGGCTAGCCGTGGAAGGATTTTTTTCCCTCGCCAGCCAGGATCCAACGGAACAAGGACAGCTGGATATTAGCCTAGTGCAGCCTTCCATTCCGCAAACAAAGAAATGGGACGAGCATTATTTTCAGGCCGTAATGCAAAAAACCTGGGATGCCATGGACGGTCCGGATGGCGCGTCGCTCATTCAGGGAAGTGATTTGGTTGTCCTCGCGGAAACGGCTGTACCGGATTTTCTGCGAAGCCGCAGTGAGTTGTATGGAAAGTTTCAAAACAAGGCCCAGCAAACTGGGGCAGATTTCCTGGTTGGCGCCCTAGACTTCGCCCCTGATCCGAAGCCCTATCACACTTACCTTTTTTACAATTCCGCCTTTTTATTTTCGGGTAAAAGCGCCAAAGACTCGGTACATCAATACTCAAAACTACGGCTAGTTCCTTTCAGCGAACGCCTGCCTTTTGACGATGTTTTCCCGATTATCAACTACGTAAATCTGGGAGAAGGCGACTTCTCTTCCGGTCCGGATTATGCTGTATGGAAGCATGGAGTTGCTTACTCACCCTCCATCTGCTATGAAATTATTTATCCTGACTTCGCGCGTGGTGCCCGCCAACGAGGTGCCGAACTGCTGGTTAATATAACCAACGACGGTTGGTTTGGATTCAGCAACGCGCCTTTTCAACACGCAAATATCGCCCGATTCCGAGCCATCGAGGTGGGTGCGCCCATTGCCCGCTGTTCCAATGCCGGCATAAGTATTTTCTATGACTATAAAGGTCGGATTCTGGGAAAAACACATTTACAGGAACAAACAGTACTCCGAAAACGCATACCGATTATTTCGCGTAGCACTTGGTACTTGCGCCATGGCGATGCTGTAGAGGAAATTTTATTTTGGATGTTTCTGGCGGGGATGGCTGGCGCCATCACAATTGCGTGGCGGAAATCGCCTCGGCAATATCCGTAGCACGACGGAGAAAAGGTTTGGCCTCACC
>JAYUHW010000021.1:0-4275 GCA_043766615.1 Fibrobacteria bacterium
CGGTCATCCTACGGCCGGTTGCAGCGAGTTTAATCTGGTGGAGAAATCAGACGGGGCAAGTGAGGCGAATCATCGGGTAGCGGTGTTATTTGTGAAGTCGAATAAGAATTTTCCGATTCATTATCCATGTGCCAAAGGCGATGTAGGTGCGTGTAAAAGCCAAGTGGCGCAAGAGGGCCATCGGAGAACGGCTGGTTTTGGCTGTAAGTTTTACGATGAGTTAGTGAAGGAAAAGGCCGGACACGCTGGTAAGAGTGCGGATAAACCAAAGGACGAAATAATCCATGTGGGGATTTTCTTCGATGGTACGGATAACAATCGAGACCGGGACCGGCCTTTGAAACACGATACCAATGTGTCCAAGCTGTTTGACTTATACCAACAAGACGATAAAACGCGATATGCCTTTTATCTTGAAGGGGTTGGTACTGGCAATTGGCTAAAATCCGATAAATTTTCAGGTGGATTTTCTGGCCGAGGCATTTATGATCGCATCGTAAGGGCCGCGAAAAGTTTAAAGGATGTCACAGACAAACATCCGGGAAGCGACATACGCCTTTCCGTATTTGGATTTAGTCGGGGAGCTGCCACTGCGCTGGCCTTTATCAACTATCTATTCGAACGAGGGGCAAGCAAACCCATTCAAAGTTCGGCTTCTGCTGGATCCAACATTAGTTTCGGCTTGCCATCGCAGCCAACACATTCTACAACCCCAGAAGAAAATGCTAAAAAATTGGGTTTTGAAAAGGTTTGGTTTGTGGGCCTATTCGACACTGTGGCCTCGGTTGGAATGCCCGGAGATGATAAGGAATACACGCATGATGTATCGGTTAGGTATTCGAGAATCCGTCGACTCACCCATTATGTAGCCAGGGATGAGCGACGCGGCCTGTTCCCATCCACAAGTGTCCATACCGGTTCCGGATCACAGCTTCCATCCGGGTGGGAAGAAAAAACCTTTCCTGGCGCGCACTCGGATGTTGGGGGTGGATACGAGGAGCAATTGGAAGATATGGCCAATGCCTCCCATGACCAAGGACAAGATCATACGAAGGTAGTGAACCACACCAAAAAGGGAGACCATTTGTCGAGAGTCGCAGGTTGGGCCATGTATGATGCGGCGGTAGCGGCGGAGGTGCCGATGTATTCTATAGAAGATACTCAGGATATGCCTACTTCAGCTCAACACGCATTCGACAATATTTTGAAGGGTAGGATGAATGAGGACAATCCCGATAATGGTTGGATTACTTTTAAACTACCCGAAGGAGCTGAAAATTCTCATGAGAAAACAAAGGACGCTTTAAAATTGCTTTCGATTCCATTACCTCTAGGGCCACTTTGGAAATCACGAAATTCTGATTCGACCTTTAATGGCTTAGTGTCCATTCACCACCCAGATTTCACAGACAATATTTATCCATTTATTCATGACTCACTTGGATTGATGGACCCCAAAGGTATTGGCGAATCTGTGGGTATTAATGCCAGTCCACGAACTATTTTATATCGAGGCACATCTAAATGAAAAACAAAAAGCCCATTTTAATAAGCTTTATGCTCGCTTTGGTCGTGGGTGGTTTGTGGTTATTTCGATATGATCTTTCTTTCGGTTCATATTTTTCTGTCTATGATATTACTGTCACTGACACATTAAAACGGAGTCACAGTGCATCCCTCATGTTTGGCACCCATTCATTTTCGGCAGGTGGCTTCACTGGTAATGCTGTGAACATCGGAGTGTCGGCGCCTATCCCAGATTCTGCGGTGCAAGAATTTTTTGAATATGCCAAAAGAGATCCGAAATACATTACTATTGATGAAGTTGGACACCATGTCTACAGCGGCCCTCGTGTCGAAGATCCACCGTCACGATATGTCAAAATCCCCGTACTCTCCCGCCTACCCAAACGGTCGATGTTTCAAAAATACGCCTTCCATTTCACCATCTACCCCCATGACAGTGTGGCTTTAGTCATTTTGGTGCTGGATAAAAGCGATTGCAGCCATATCGACAAATTGGCTAAGACGTCATACCTTGGCTCAGGACCCTGCTCTTACTAGTAGCAACCTAAGTTAGCTACCATGTTTTCCTAGTCCCGATTCGCCTATCGAACACACTTCCATATCGGCAGGAGGCCTTCGTTGCTTTGGAGTCGGCTTTTTCTGATTGGCCATTTATCCCAGTAGTTGTCGGAAGCATTTTTAGCATGGCATCGCCCAAACCTTTTCCAACTAGGTAATAACTTTCGGCATTACGATTCCAATGGTAAAGGTGATCGGCTGGCGATATTTCTTTTGTGCGCCAATAATCGCGGGTTACTATATAGGCGACGTATCCGACAAACTCAGGATAATTAGTAGGATTGGTTACTGCTTTCATGCCAGCAAAGTAAGCAAGTGCGGGGGGAAAGGATTCAGTCCAACCCACGGCACCCATATTTGCGGTAGCAAAGGGTAGCAATGGTGTCTTCAAAGAATCGCGAATGTCCTTAATAAAAAGAAATGTGTAGATTGCAGGCACCTTTGGGGAATACTAATATAGCCATTTACTTCAATTCGCCTTGTTTGTCGACCTTGATCAAAGTAAATGGGGCCGTGCCGACCAATGCATATCCTCCCTTTTGGTCGAGGGAAACTACCCAGCCCCATGCAGAAGGAGGCCTACCATAATTTTTTATCCAATCAGTTCCACCAGATGCGCTCGTTTTCACCAGTATAATCTCACGTATGTTAGCTGTTGAAGTAGAATAACCGGTAGCGATTGCCCCACCGTCGACTGTACTTTTAACCGAGTACAATACACTTGGATTCCCAGCTTGGAGATCTTTTGTCCAAACTACTGCGCCGTCTTTATCTGTGCGAACAATATATCCAGTGTATCCCCCAAGACCTGACCGGTTACCGGCGAGGACAAATCCGCCGTCGCTTGTTAATGAGATTGAATACAGGATGTCATATTCACCCGGGTTAGCGTTTGTGAACCCCTTTACCCATTCAATGTCGCCAACCGAATTTGTTTTTAAAAGCATTCCTTGAGCGCTGACGCTATCAATTTGTAAAGTTCCAGACATAACCAGATTGCCATCAGGCATTTCCCCAATAGATTTGACCATTGCACCCCTCCCGAATTTACCTAAGTCATGTTCCTTGGTCCAGAGTAAACTGCCATCGGCCCCAACCTTTATCAATAATGTTGAACTGTATATCGGGTTACCCGGTCGGGACGCTTTGTCCGCAACAACTACGAAGCCTCCGTCCAAAGTCGGTGTTACGTCACAACCTTCTACCCGTGTGGCGGTATTTGGAAGAATCTTGGTCCAGAGGAGATCGTGTGCTGCATCGGTAAGGGTAAGTGTTAATTCACCGGTGGACTGGGTATGGCCCAGAATGACTAAGCCTTTTGCATAGGTAGACTTCATATTGATCCCCCTATCATTAGAGGTAGTGCCGTAAGTCTTAGACCAGAGAGAGTCACCAGCGAAATTAGTCTTAATCATATAAAGCTCGTCCAAGCGTGAACCTGCAACTATTCCACCCAAGAGTGAATAACCACCATCTGAGTTAGGAACACAAAACTGGAAATTTCCGCCCGAGGAGTAATTTTTGATAATGCCCTTAGGCCTCTCCACTTTTATGGTGTATGTCCGCGTTATGCCACCAGCACCGGTTACATAAATTTCAATTGTACTGGGTCCAGTCGGGACTGGAACGTCCTTAGGAGTTCCAGACCAAATGATATCACTTCCTCCAGAAGCCCCTCCCAATTTCATGGTACAACCAGGATAACTGCAAGTTGCCGTAAAACTGACCCATACATCTCTATAATTTAGGGTATCTACATAGGCCATTCTGTTCCGTTCGAAAGTCGAATCTAATTTTCCATCGCTTAACCCGAAGGGAGGGCTTGCCCGGTTTTTAATAATAAGATTCGAAAGGCTGGCGGGATGAAACCTTCGGGAAAAAATCAATCGGTAGATCGTTTCGTTTCCTTGTTCTGCGCGTACTACGATAGGTAATGTGTCGACGCCCTCTTTTAGATTTAGAGTTTCGTTCAGAGATTTCTGCATTACTGAGCGAGTTCCAATTTTTATAATCATTGAATTGTCACTTTCTAGTGTACCAATCAGAGTGGTGCTTACTTGATCCCAATTAACTGTATCAATAATATAGCTTAGTACACTGCTAGAGAAGACAGGCGAGAGGCTTCCGGGGTTGATGGAGAGACTCTTCAGTTGGGCATTGGCGCTGGTACGATAGAGTGCGAGGCTGTAC
>JAYUHW010000022.1:0-4295 GCA_043766615.1 Fibrobacteria bacterium
CCAAATTTTTAGAATCCATAAAATCAACAAATCCCTTGCCTACATTGGCCTACAGAAGATTTCGGTCGCTATTTCACCCACTCGATCGCCCGAAGAGCCGTTTTTATATCCACTGGTGTTTGATCCGTTGACTGTGACTTCGGGTTTGCTTACTGTTTGCAGAACGAACGCGTCCTTCCAACTGTTAGCACCAACAACTCTGACTCGGCAAACGTATTTATCGGAGGGGACCCGACCCGGAATTTCCGGGAAAGTTTTCAAATACTGCGCTTGAACTGATGTGGCAATTGTTAGTAAGATCAAAATTACGAATTGAGAATTGATCGCCTTCATAGTTACCTCATTGGAAATTGAATCATCAAATTAAATGAGAAACATGTCAAAAAAAAATGCGCTATTCATTTTTTCGCCGCATATCAATATAGTTTACAATTTAAAAATTCTTTCGGAGGCACTGTAGGCGCAGGATTATGCCATGGAGCGGCAAAGCCGAATAGGCAAATTGCCATGGCAAAAGAAAATAGAGGCTACATGAGGAGCCTATATATTTGAATTTAAGTGTACTCGCAGTACTCTTGAGTCCATTCAGCCGGGATGAAATGGTGGTGGAACCGTTTCTGTTTATTTCCAAACCAGCTTGCTTCAAGCAATAGATCGAAAACAATTTAAAATGGTCAATACGCGGCTACGAGGTTTAAGCCCAAAGCTTTACGTTTAGGATTCCAGAGGGGCAGAATGGCCAATTGAATGCCGGAGCGATTTTCAGAATTGTTTTGCGAAACTTTTAGCCTATTCCTGGCCGCTTCCGGAAGTCCGCGCAGTTGCCGCACCGTACCAATCGTAGCCACAGTAACGCCAGCCAACATAATCGGGCCACCCAAAGCGTAGCAACCCAAGTTGTCGCCACCTGGATTCTCGGATACAAAACTACATACGGCCATAGTCATTAGCCCCGCCATACCGATTGCGGCGCCTCCCAATCTGGAAAGCCCTCCACTAAATGCTCCTGAATAGTCATCAAGATAAACGTTACCCATGGAAGGTCCAACCAGAAGCCCGTAAATGATAAATGGTGCGCCCCCGCCTTCTAATCCCGTATTG
The DNA here is from genome assembly GCA_043766615.1 of Fibrobacteria bacterium. GTDB lineage: Bacteria > Fibrobacterota > Fibrobacteria > UBA11236 > UBA11236 > Chersky-265. The sequence continues at coordinate 1,102 of JAYUHW010000022.1, forward strand.
GCAGCGGCCGTGATAGCCGAAAATAAAGCACCGCCTCCGGCAGGTGCCAAAGTATGCCATGCGACACGTTTCCAGGCTTCCGAGACCAATCGATCGGATTCCGATTTGCTGGAATCCTTTTTGATTTCGGGTACCAACGGCGACTCAGCCTGGGCTTGGCCGCAAATAGTCAAGAAAAAGCAGATTGCGACAGCGACATTATTTTTTGGTGAGGTGTGGGGTATTCGCATAATTATCTGGTAGACGATTCCGCACCAGAAAGTGTGACTTTTAATTCATGGATTTTCACCATGAGTTGCATCGGCGTTAAGGAATTGAGATCCAAACTCATCATTTCTTCATAGGATTGGCGATGGAGAGGGTTTTCTGGAATCACTTGTGACACATGGAACAAATCGACTTGTTGCGTTACCGGAGCAGGTATTTTTCCCCCAGCCCCAAAACCGGCACCCGCTGCCATTCCATGGCTTTCCAGCTCTGCCAGTATTTTCCAGGCCCGATTGACCACAGCATTGGGAACGCCGGCCATCTTGGCAACATGGATTCCATAACTGGAATCGCAGCCTCCTTCAATCACCTTGCGTAGAAACAAAACCTGGCCGTCCGCCTCTTTGACAGTAACTTGTACATTACGGAGGCGTTTAAGTCGCTTTGCCAGTTGGGTCAATTCATGATAATGGGTCGCGAATAGAGTGCGGGCCGCGATGCGTTTGTCCTCATGTAAGGCTTCGACAATGGCCCATGCCAAAGCCAATCCGTCAAAGGTGCTGGTCCCGCGGCCGATTTCATCCAGCAGCACCAGGCTCCGGGGGGTGGCGTGATTGAGGATGTTGGCGGTTTCTATCATTTCCACCATAAAGGTACTCTGCCCTTTGGCTAGCCGGTCGGTGGCGCCAACGCGCGTGAAGATACGGTCGACCAGGCCAATGTGGGCTTCTTCCGCCGGTACAAAGGAACCCACTTGGGCTAGCAGCGTGATGAGGCCTACCTGGCGCAAGTACGTGGACTTACCCGCCATATTGGGCCCGGTGATAAGCAGGATTTGACGTTGCTGCGTATCCAGTTCCACATCGTTGGCGATATACATTCCTTCTTCCGTGATCGCTTCCACAACAGGATGGCGGCCGTTCACGATGCGCAGGGTGGAGTCCTCGGAAATATGGGGACGGGAAAAACGCAGGTCACGGGCCGCCAGGGCCAAGCAGCATAAGACATCCACTTTACCAAGGGTTTGTGCCGCTTCCAGAATGCGGCCGGCTGCGGCGTTGATCTCCTCGCGCAGGGTACAAAAAATTCGGTACTCGCAGGCATTGATTTCGCCTTCGGCACCGAGGATGCGGCTTTCCCATTCCTTCATTTCCGGAGTGATGTATCGCTCCGCACCCACCAGGCTTTGTTTGCGCATGTAACTGGCTGGAACCTTGCCCTCTTGCGCTTTGGTGACTTCGATATAATATCCGAAAACCTTATTGTATCCGACCTTCAAGGTGGTAATGCCCGTCGCCTCGCGTTCCCGTGCCTGCAAGCCATTGAGCCATTCGCGACCTTCCCGGATGCCATTTACAAGTTCATCCAGTTCGGGAAAATTCCCAGGCTGAATCATTCCGCCTTCACGAACAGTTAGCGGGGGCCTTTCCGTCAATCGTTTCAAAAGAGAAAGCCCCAGGTCAGTCAATGCTTCCAGCGGCTGGCGGCATTTTTGAAACAACTCAGCCTCCAAACCAGAAAGCCTGTTGCCCACCTCAGCGGCTTCCACCAGGGAGTTTCCCAATCCGACCAAGTCCCTGGCATGAACGCGGGCCGCACCGCATTTGGCGACAATGCGCTCCATGTCATTGATGGCCTGCAAATGTCGTCGTAAGTCTGTATGTATTTCTGGTCGGTCCAGCAATTCTTGAATGGCATCCAGTCTCAGTCCGATTTTTTCCGGATTGAGCAAGGGATGTGTCAGCCAGTATTTGAGGGCGCGGCCACCCATGGCGGTTACGGTGCGGTCTAGGAGGTGAAATAGAGTGCCGCTTTCATCATCACCATGTAAGGGTCGGATCAGTTCCAGATTTCTAACCGTGGCAGCATCCAAGGTCATGTGGTGTTCAAAACGGCTAGCGGTCAAGCGCACCAAATGATTCAGTTCGGACTTTTTATTGTCTTTCACATAAGTCAATGCTGCCGCGGCCGCGCTCAATCCCACCGTCATATGGGCGCAGTCAAAGGCTTCCAAGGAGTGAACCTGGAACTGGCGCTTTAAGGCCGATATGCCTTCGGCAAGCTGGAACAGTCCCTTTGGCAATAGCGTCAGCAATACCTTTTCCTGATCGCGCAGTTGTGCCAGCTCAACGGGCACGTCCAGGTTTTCAGGAAAGAGGACTTCCTGCGTGCCCAATCGGTACACTTCGTGGATCACCTGCTCCAGCTGACCTTCCATGACTACAAACCGGCCGGTGCTTAAATCCAGGTAAGCCAATCCATAACGCTCCTGACCCGTCGCTGGCATGCCTCCGCGAGAAGGTGGGGTGGCGGAATACAGGGAAGCCAGATAATTGTTGGTCTTGGCATCCAGATAATTCTCATTGATAGCTGTACCACGCGTGACGATTTCTGTTACTTCACGCTTGACCACGCCTTTGGCATCGGCAGCATCTTCAACCTGTTCGCATACCGCTACCTTGAGCCCCGCATTAATGAGCTTGGGCATGTAGCGCTCTACGGCATGATAGGGGAAACCTGCCAGTGGAGTTTTATCGGTGCCGCCGTGATTGCGCGCGGTAAGCGTGAGCCCCAGTATCTTGGAGGCTACTATGGCGTCTTCATTGAATAGCTCGTAGAAGTCCCCCATCCTGTAGAGGAGGATGGATTCCGGGTGCCTGGCTTTGATGTCCAGGTACTGCTTCATCATGGGCGTGGGATTCATGCGGATTCCCGATCTATCGGTACTGAGTTGTGGTCACTCCAACTGATCCATCGTCAGCTGTTCTCCATCCGCTTCCGGCTGGGCCATTTCCACTAAGGTGCCGTCCGGACCCACTTGCGGGATCAAAGCCTGGGCATTGACAATGGCTTCGAATTCGGAAAGCCGAGGCAAATCATCCGGCACACGGCTGATGCCGAAGTAGCGCATGAAGTCGCGAGTGGTGGAATAGGAAAAGGCGTTGCCCAGGGCATCGGTGCGGGCGTTGACATCGATGAGTTTCTTT
>JAYUHW010000023.1:0-4362 GCA_043766615.1 Fibrobacteria bacterium
CGGCGGCAGCTGCTTGGATAATTTTCCACAAAAATTCCATATCGTTTTCCGGCGGACCCATGGGTTGATTGACTTTTTTCTCATTTCTAAGCGCGGGAGCTCGGGGATTTAATTTTGCCGCCCAGGTGACGGCTAATGTGGATCCCAGAAGTACTTTGGCTTTAACTAGAAAAGCCTTTTTCTTGGCCTTGGGAATAATTTTTGAATTCATTTCTTCTTCCAGAATCTTAACCAGCATGGATTTAGGCGCTTGGAATTTGGACAGGTTTGTCACAGGATTTTTTTTGGATGGAAATAGAATCATGGCGTGCAGAGATTTTAAAAGTGCTTCCATGGAGTCTGGGGAAACTTTTAAATAGAATTTCATTCCTTCGGGAACGGGAATTCCCTTTACTCCCAGGGTGGAATCCAGTGCATGGGCGAGATAAACCAAACTGGCCAATGGACGCTTCTGATTGCAAATTTCAGCCCAAATCAAACTCAGCCAAAGTTGGCGATACGCGAAGGTGGTGTCTTCGGCATCAAAAAATCGACTAAGGGAAGTCTTATTGTCACGTGCCTCGTGGAAATAGTTAGGGAGTTGGCTTGAGGCTAGGATACCTTCCGACAATCGTGGATAGTAGGGCAACTGATTTTTCTTTTTTTTAGAATCGGATCGCAGTGTCAATCCACCGAGGCCAGGAATTCTATCGAGCAGAAAATCACGTCCGACTGTGTCTTCTGTGCCAAGCGCAATGATGCGCAGCAATGGGGAAGGGGAGTATTCCTTGCGCTGCAAGGCAAGCGTATACGTTCCGGGAGTTACCTTTGGAAAACGATAGGTCCCTGAGCGACTTGTGGTTTTAGTTCCAATCCGTTTTCCCAAGGAATCAAATAGGACCAATTTCACCCCGGCCACGGGTTGTCCCCAAACCGTTGTAGCAAAACTGGACCGGTCCATGATTTTTCCGTGTATACTCTCACTGCAAACATGGGGAACCAAGCCGATTAGGGCCATACACGCTCCAATCCGCATGAATACATATGGCATTGAAGTGTTCACGGAATCCAATATGGCTACTTATGGGTAATATTGGGCACTTAATTTTTCGCGAAATTCGGGGTGATTGTATCCCTTTGTCCTAGCTCTCATGATTTCATTCAATTCCGCACCGGAGAAAGCTATTTTCTCTTTATGCAAATAAGTCACGTTAAGTATTTCCAACTCTGGATACCCATCATCGCCAAATGGATATATGATGAGTGGGCGTATGCTTTTCCACTTAGGGATTTGCAGGAAATCCAGCGCGGACTTTTTGGACGAATTATTGAAACCGAAATGCCGATAACTCTTGTTGCGCATGATGAGCGAGGTGTTCTAGGCACCGCATCCCTCAAAGCAACGGAAATGGATGTCCTTCCAAATTACACTCCGTGGCTTTCATCCGTTTATGTGCATCCCGATCATCGAGGGACCGGTGTTTCCAAAGCCTTGGTCGGTGAAATTGAAAAAATCGCGCGCGACGCGGGTCATAAAAAGCTGTATGTATTTAACCCCATTACCCAAGGGGTATTCGAAAAATTGGGATGGTCGGTACAGGAAACCATTCAGCATGGTGGACAGGAAATTGGAATCTTGGTTAAGGAACTTTAATGCTAAAACGTGATTTTGCAAACGCTTTATGTCAAGAGTTAGAATCAATTAAAGCCGCATTGCCAGGTGATTGGTCGGTAAAAATCCAATCTAATTTGAGAGCCGATGGCCCCTCTGGCCCAAATCTTTGGGAGGCGGCCAATCTACTCGGGGCTTGCTTCAACGCACATCAACTTCCCGCAGAGATAAAGTCCGCTTGCGTTAACGCGATCACGCGCATACGGGAATTCCAGGGTGGTCTGGCTCGCGAATCCTTACGGCCAACCACGGTGGTATTCGGCACCTCCGGTTGGCGGGAGGCGATTGGGGAAGGCTTTACTATCGAGAATGTGCACAAGGTTGTACGGGGAATCATCACAATGATGAAGTCCAGTGAGTTCCTGAAGACGAATGAATATGCAGATTTCGAAAAAGTGAAATCGGCGGGAATCCTAGTTCTAAGGGACAATCGCTTCATGGGAGACGAATTTCTGGCTGCTGCCATGCATGAACTCGCAGCCGAAGGGATTCGAATCTTCGACGGAGGGGAGTGCCCGACAGGTGTAGGTTCGGCCATTCTGACCGAGCTAAAGGCGGCCGGGTCGATTAATTTCACGCCTTCCCATAACCCTATGGAATACGCGGGTATCAAGTTCAATCCCGCAGATGGTGGGCCAGCGGATATCAATCTTACTTCGCTAATTGAAAGTGCCGCTAACGCATTGATGCGTTCCTCAAAACCATTTGTTCGGGCTGTGACGGATTACAGTCCTCTGCGAACAAAAATCGACGCCGCTACTCGGTTTACGGAATTTGTGGAAAAAAAGAGCAAGGTTTTCAATCTGCCTCGCCTCCGTGCCTGGTTGCAAGAAAACAAAGGGCGGCTGTGCATTGCCATCGATAATATGCACGGCTCTTCCCGCGGCTATATTCAAAATCTACTGGGTGCTGAAACCCTTTCGGCTTTGCAGGATGCGGACGCCATTCATTTTTACAATACTGAAGACGATTATTCTTTCCACGGGGTAAAGCCGGAACCGAATGCAAAGAATCAAGCTTTGCTTATGGTCAAGCTCAAGCAAGCCGGGCGCGCCCTAAATCTCGCGGTAGCCCTTGACCCGGATGCCGATCGGATTCGCTTTGCGGACGCCCGTCTCGATATGGATATGAATCGTTTTGCAGCGGTAGCCTATTCTAACCTGCTGAAACAAGGCCTAAAAGGCGGCTTGGCGACCAGCGTTCCTTCATCGGGATTCGCTTCTGAAATAGCGCGGAAGCAAGGTCAAAAAGTTTTGGAAGGCTGTGTGGGCTTCAAATATTTTCGAAAGCCGCTTTCAAGTGGAGTAGCCGTGATGGCGTATGAGGAAAGCGATGGTATTTCCTTCCAAGGGCATACCTTGGAAAAATGCGCTTTGGCCGGATTCCTTTCCGCCCTGGATGCCATGGCCACTTCAGGCCGCAACCTTTCCGAAACGTATTTAGCCCTGGGTAAAGAATACGGTTACTTCTATCCAGGTAAAGGCGGAGCAGATGTAAAAGGCGTATCCGTGGAGGCTTGGCAGCTGTACAAGGATGCCGTTATGAAGGTGCTGGAAGGCGGTTTGGTGCGGGAAGGGGAATCCATCAAAGTTGGCGACCTGGAAAAAGTCGTCGTCCGCACTAACATTGCCGATGGGCTAAAAATCGTTTTCAGCGACCGTAGTTGGATTTTATTGCGCCCTTCCGGCACTGAACCAAAATTCCGCTATTATTACGAGGTTGTCGGGGAGCGAGAGTTGCCGAATGTAGACGATCTCCTCTCCAATTACGCCAATGCCGCTTCACTGATTCTTGCGAAAGCACGGAAAATGGCTGAATCCTAGGGCGAGTTTAAGGAAATTTCTGTTTACCCAGTATTTTTGATTTCCTTCCTTTTTTTTATTCCTGTTGACAGATAAGCTTGTCCAGCTATATTAAACCACATTGTGGCTGTTTACCAAAAAAATCCAATTCTCATAGATCCCCATCACGGAGTAGAACAAAATGAGTTTCAGCTTTTATGCGATTGCCCTGGCCATTGTTTTCCCGCTTACGAGTTGGGCTCAATCCACCTGCCATCAACCCACCGCTGGTGAATTTAGAGCTGTAACTCTAGTGGATGTCAATATGGGGTTGGAGGAATTGCCTTTGGGATCCTATGGTCCCGTGCAAATGGCCATCGCTCCCGATGGGCGTGTCTTTGTTGGAAAAATGAAAACCGGTGAAATCAGAGTCTATACCCCGAGTGCGACCAATCCGCAGCCCGCAACTTTGGTTGGCACTATCCCAACCTGGATGAGTACTGAGGATGGCCTGTTGGGAATTGCCCTCGATCCAAAATTTGCAATCAACCATTGGTTGTATGCTTTTTATTCCGATCCTTGCGGAGAAAAGTGCCCTAACCGGGCCATGGAGTTGGGGCGGTATACCATCATTGGCAGTCAACTCACCAATAAAAAGGTGATTCTTCGATTTCCAAGATCCACAGATGATGATCATCATGCCGGCGGAGGCCTCGCCTTCGACGACCGAGGCGTACTGGTGATTGGAACCGGGGAAAATACCGATCCTCATGATGTTGTCAATGCAGGATTCGGCCCATTCAATAGTTTACGCACGGCTGGGGATGCTCAAATGACTTCAGCGAACTCAAATGATTTGCGGGGAAAAATTTTGCGAATCAAGCCGCTGGCTTTCGCAGATAACCAAACACCAGTTCCGGGGCTGACCAC
>JAYUHW010000024.1:0-1599 GCA_043766615.1 Fibrobacteria bacterium
TTTCCCCACAACGAGTACCAATATCGTGAATGCCATGTTGCAGTACAAAATGCACAATACCGAATTTTTGCCGCGGCTTGCATATACTTTTTCGCATAACGGGATTCAATTGCCAACCAATGCCATAAGTATGGGTTTTCTTCAGCCCTTTTTAGAAAACACGGTACGGCTGGATCTTTCCAGCACCATTGGTCAGTATCCTGAGTCCAATAAGAAGAATGATTTGAGCCTGGGTGCAGCAGCCTCAGTGGAATATGTTTTGGGACCACAACAAACGTTTCGCATTCGGGAACGCTGGGTTCAATACGGCAAACGTCGGAGCTTGCTCCTCGGTGCCAACTACGAAATGTTCTTCTGAAAACGACCAAGACCGTGTTATGCAGAGCACAAAGGCTTTGTGTAATGGCCTATAGCCTAATGTTCCCTCGAGTCGTTTAAACCGGCAATCGGCTCAATCCCTGGCGGCGCCATGGCTGGAATGGGTCCAAGGGTACCGGCGTTCTATCTCCATTTAATAAACTGACCATGCACTTGGCCGCCAGCGGTGCCATGCTGATGCCGCATTTATAATGCCCGGCGCAAATCGCCCAGCCCCTATCCGAATCTATCCAACCCATCCAGGGCAGTCTGTCTCGCGTGCGCGGCCGGAAGCCGGCCCAGGATTCGATGGGTTCCCGGTTTAGTTCTGGTAGCAGTTCATTGAGATGCCGCGTAAAGTATTCCTGGCCAATGGCATCAAACCCAGGACTCCAAGTTTTAGGTTCCGTGGTTGCACCGACTATTAAACTGTCACCGCGCGGGACCAAATAAATGTCCTCATTAAAATGCACCATGGATTTTTCCGCGTAGAATTTTGAAATCCTAAACATCTGGCCTTTGACGGGAATCATCGGAGCCGAGATGCCTATAGAGTTTAGAAATTCTCCTGTCCAAGCGCCCGATGTCAGTAATAATTTTTTTGTTTCGACTTGGCCTTGCTGGAATTGCAGTGATGTTTTTCCGGCCTGGTATTGCCAGGCACCCGTGGGGGTGTTCGCCAAAAACCTGACTCCGGATTTTCGACAAGCTGCTTCTAAAGCCGAAAGCAGATCGCGGTTTTGCACATAGGCTTCAGAAGGAAAGTGTAAGGTCTTAACATTTATCAATGGGCAATGCGAATTCAGAAACGTCGGTAGCACATCAGAAATAATGTAGTCACGGGCATGCTCCCTTTCCAGCTGTTTGACCTTGGTTCGATATTGCTCTGCTCCCACTGGAGTGTCCAAATTGTAAATCTGATAGTCTCCGTGCCGTTGCAGCGCCACAGTTTCTCCCGAGAGCCGGGAAATGTCGGAAAGCCAATCCGGATAGAGATGAATGGACCGGACATAAAATTCTCTGAAAGGAGAAAGAAAAACTTGCGCGTCGCGGGTGACCAAAATTCCTGCTGCCGCCCAAGACGCATTGTTGGAGGAAACGCCCGGATCAAAAACCAGCACAGACATGCCTGCCCTGGCGGCCTCGAGTGCGCTGCTTAAGCCCATGATGCCGGCGCCCGCGATGACTAGGTCAAAATCGTTATCCATTTTGGAGATTGAATCCCTGATCATCCATGAAAAT
>JAYUHW010000025.1:0-4223 GCA_043766615.1 Fibrobacteria bacterium
GCAAATCCATCCCACCTGCATCCCGGTAACCGGCGATCACCAAAGCAAGCTGACCTTGATGTCGGAAAGCCTGCGCAATGATGGCCGCGTCTGGGTGCCGCGCAAAGCCGGTGACAAACGCCCGCCGGAAACCATTCCGGAAGCGGAACGCTTTTACTTCCTGGAAGAGAAATACCCCAGCTTCGGAAATCTGGTCCCCCGCGACGTAGCCTCCCGCAACGCCAAGGAAGCCTGCGACAAAGGCATGGGCGTCGGTGCATCCGGCATGGCCGTGTACCTGGACTTTGCCGATGCCATCAAGCGCGTGGGTGAACCCAAGATCAGAGAAAAATACGGCAATCTTTTCGATATGTATTTCCGCATCACGGATGAAAATCCTTACAAAACTCCCATGCGCATCTATCCCGCCGTTCACTATACCATGGGCGGACTTTGGGTAGACTACAATCTGATGAGCACGATTCCGGGCCTCCATGTGCTGGGTGAAGCCAACTTCTCCGATCACGGAGCCAACCGCCTCGGGGCCAGCGCGCTCATGCAGGGCTTGGCTGATGGCTATTTCATCATCCCGTTTACTATCGGTGATTACTTGGCCAAAACCAAATTGCCCAAGGTGACCACGGACCATCCGGCTTTCGCAGAAGCGGAAGCGAGCACCAAGGCCCATATCGACAAATTGCTGAATGTCAAAGGCAAACGTCCCGCCATCGAGTTCCACCGCGAGCTTGGAAAAATCATGTGGGACTATTGTGGCATGGGCCGTAATGAAGCCGGCCTTAAAAAAGCCCTCGTGGAAATTCCACGCCTCCGCGCCGAGTTCTGGAAGGACGTCAATGTTTTGGGTGGTGCCGGTGATATCAATCAAAATTTGGAAGAAGCGGGTCGCATTGCCGATTTCCTGGAGTTCGGGGAACTGCTCGTAACCGATGCGCTGATGCGCAAAGAAAGCTGTGGCGGACATTTCCGCGAGGAATCGCAAACGACGGAAAATGAGGCGAAGCGCGATGACGAAAATTTCTGCCATACCGCAGCCTGGGAATTCAAAGGCGTAAATCAGTCACCGGTACTGCACAAGGAAGCGTTGACTTTCGAAAGCATCCACCTCACGCAGAGGAGCTACAAGTAATGAAATACAAGATCAGAGTGTGGCGGCAAAAAGATGCCAACTCCCCCGGCGCCTTCAAAGAATACGAAGCCCATGACATTCTCGAAGACATGTCCTTTCTGGAAATGCTCGACGAAGTCAACATCGATTTGGTCAAAAAAAATGAAGAGCCCATCGCGTTCGAAAGCGACTGCCGCGAAGGTATCTGCGGCACCTGCTGCCAGATGGTCAACGGTGAAGCCCATGGACCCGAGGCCGCCACGACCGTGTGTCAACTGTTCATGCGCAGCTTCAAAGACGGCGACACCATCGTCATCGAACCCTGGCGCGCAAAAGCCTTTCCCATCATCCGAGATCTCATGGTGGATCGCTCCGCCTTCGATAAAATCATCGCCGCCGGTGGTTTCATTTCGGCCAACGTGGGCGGGGCCAAGGATGCCAATAACATTCTCATCCCCAAACCCGATGCCGACACCGCCATGGACGCGGCCCAGTGCATAGGCTGCGGTGCTTGCGTGGCTGCCTGCCCCAATGCCTCGGCTATGCTCTTTGTAGCCGCCAAGGTCTCACATCTGGCACACATGCCGCAAGGTCAACCCGAAAAAGCCCGCCGGGCCCTGGCCATGGTTTCCACCATGGACAAACTCGGCTTCGGCAATTGTTCCAACCATTATGAATGCGAATCAGCCTGCCCGAAGGAAATTTCCGTGGCCCATATCGCCAAGATGAATGTGGAATACGGCAGTGCCAGCTTGATCAGTAAGGAAAATCCTCAAGGCTGAACTAGCCGCCTAATGATATCGCCGGCTTCCTGTCGGCGTCCGCGCCTTCTGTCGGCGGCCAGTCTACATCTTCGCAGCCGTGTAGGTGTAAGTGATGTCGGTGGTGTAGGTGGTTACACCGAAGCTGTACGTGTTTCGCATGTGGCTGACACTGGTTAATCTGCTATTGGTAATTCCAACTTCGGATATCAACGTATCGGTTTTGGTGGCTGTCGGGGTGGATTTGTAAATGGTGGTGAGCGTGCTTCCAGCCAGACTCCAGGTTCCAGTCAATACGGCACTTCGGCTGGTTAATTTGGGTAAACCCAGGGAAGGCTGATTGGCGATAAAAGTCATGTCAGACTTGAACTGGGTGTAGTAGGTGCTGTCCGTGTAGATGGCAGAATCCTTGAGCGCCGTAGTCGTATCGTGAGGCGGCGTAGTGGTGGTAATGCGCATCGTCCCTTCGTGTTTCATGGTTTCAATGCGCCATTTGCCAACCAAGGAAGCCATGTCAACCGGTCCAAGGCCGGATCCGCTGCTGCTATTGCAACCCGCCAACATAATGCCCAGCATTGCCAATACTGCAATCAGTCCATATACTGTTTTCATCTCTCGCCCCTTTTTCGATCCTCTTGGAATCCGATTTAATGTATTCACTAAAGCCTTAGACCAAGAATCACGGCTTCTTATCCAATATCACCAAATCCACTCTTCGATTTTTTTGCTTGCCTTCTTTAGTAGCATTGTCAGCTACTGGCTTACTGAAACCAAAGCCAGCCGACGTGAGCCGCGTTGCAGCCACGCCTCCAGGAGTTATCAAATAATCCATCACATTACTCGCACGAAGTTCGGACAATTTCTGGTTGTATTCTTCGCCGCCCACATTGTCCGTATGGCCTTCCACCACTACGTTGGCATCTTTATAAATGGTCAGGATACCGGCGATTTTGGCGAGGTTTACTTTAAGGTCCGTGGTCAACGTCGCCTTGCCCACATCGAATAGAATATCGGACATGGAGATAATGGTGCCCCGCGCATCCTTATGCACCTGAATGAGCGCACTATTCAATTCACCAAAGCGTTTCTCAGCATCGTCTTTGGCAGCCGCGGCTTTGCGCTTCTGCTCTTCCAGATCGGACTTAAGGCTCGATGCGTAACCGCGTTCCAACTTGCTGATTTCCACCTGGGTGGCATTGAGTTCCGAAAGCGTAGCAGCCCTTTGTTCCTGAAGTCGGTACCGTTCGGCTTGACTGGACAAGCCCTGCATTTGCACCAGAGCCGCTTCGGTCATGAGAGAACAGGCCTGCACCCAGGATGGCGCCTCCTTGGACTTGGGATCTTCCAGGAGACGCGCTTGTGCTTCCTTGATACGGGCTTTGGCAATGGGGTACAAATCGGGTGAGGGACCCTTTGCATCCAAACCCTTCAAAGCCGCTTCCAGCTTATTGTCCAAGGACTCAAGAGGTTTTAAGGGGACCTGCGAAGGGGCTTTTTGAGCAACCTTGGCAGCCACAGCAGCCTTAGGCACTGGGGCAGATGCAGCCGCTGCAATGGAAATCGAATTCGCAATTAGGACGGAAAATACTCCAGCCATCGCGATTCTAAAAGCGGTCGGATTTTTCATGGTTTCCTCACGACTTTCATTTCTTCCAGAATTTGTTGATAGGTTTGCAACTGATCCTTGTCCTTTGCCAGAGCGGCCTTTAGGCTCTCGACTTGGGTTTGGACTTCGTTTAATTCGCGACGTGCCAGTGCCAGGCGAAACAAAGTGGTTGCCAAATCCGCCTCTGCCAAAGCCGGCGCTTCGTCACCGTCTTTTAAATGACGCCCTGAAGCGGACAGCAAGGAGTCGGCCTTTTGCGTCTCTGAATTGCTGAATGCGGCGCGTTTGCAAAATTCTTGGAGATGCTGGCTTTCCGATTGGCTTCGCTCCACGAGCAGGGATTGATTGGCACCACAAGCCAAGAGCCCCAGAACCACCGTTAAGCTGAGTGATTTTCTAATCATTTCGCTCCTTTTTAATTTCTAATTGTTTAACAATTCAAATAAATGGACCGACGCTTAAATCTAATGCACTAGAGCCGGTTTTGGGCGATTTTTAATGTCCGCAATGTTCTTATTACCTCGTTTTTTTCAAAATAATCTTCGTTCACGAATTTACTTTTCCCCGTCCTGGAGTATTGCGAATTTCTCAATGTTTTTGGGCGTGATCACTTTGATTTCAGTTCCCGGATAGGCTTCAAGAAATGCCTTCTGCGTTTTTACCTTGGCCTTTGGATTCCATTTGAACTCGTAAGCGTGCAGCTTTCCTTCATACTCCTCGATGTAATCGATTTCATGCTGGGTAGTGGTTC
>JAYUHW010000026.1:0-2310 GCA_043766615.1 Fibrobacteria bacterium
GTTCCGTTGGGGAAACAGGATCTGATTTTCCAATGTTCCGGTTCATGAGAGTCTCCTTGTGTCGGCGATAATGTCATCGGGGATTTCGGGAAGTCGAACCAGCTCCATAAAATCCCAATCCGGTTCGAAATCAGTTCTGAATCCATTTTTATTCAGCTCGGATAGGTTCAGAAAGCCTTTTTCATACTCGGCCGGGCTGACTTGGCCGTTAGTCGAATGCAATCGCTGGGTGTTGGATCAGCCTTCAATATAATCAAATATTTTTTCGTCGCCTCCTTTCTGGTTTCAAAAACCCTTTCTCCATAAATCCAATCTACTTTAAGGGAGTGAAAGAAGCTTTCAGTGTGTGCATTGTTCCAGCACTCCACCTTCCGACTCATACTGCACACCATCGCGTACTCGTATAAAAGCCTCTGGAAATCCAAGGAACAATACGGACTCCCCCGGCCAGAATGAACCATTACCCCACAAGGCTTCTTACGCCTCCAAATGGCCATGGTTAAAGCATTTATTAGTTTCAACTTCGGCTGCAGAGGGAGCCATGTCTGGCCTAACCGGCATATTGATGGAAATGGGGGGGCATATGTGGAAGGCCAAATGCAGACACAGGGTAGCGCACAGGGGACGGGGAAATGGAAAGGGTGTAGACGTGATTGGTCAAAGTGGAACCTTTCCTGCCGGACAAAGAATTCCTTCTGGGAATTCCTCTGGAAATTAACATGACACCCTTTGAGAAAATAGTTGCAGTTGCTTTCGGATTACTGGTCGTGGCACTTCTCCACCCGGTAACGTGCCTGTACCCGGGCACGCTGAAAAAAGTTGAATGAAATTGTTTGACCGCATATTTGCGAGGGCAACTCAAAAATTCATGCCCGAAAAGACCAATAAACGCGATTCGAAAAACAAGTTGGAGGCATTCGCCTCTTAAACTGAAACCCATTTCGGGAGCGATCCTAGACCCACATGTTGGATCGTTGAGGACAGCCAAGCACTGACGTCGGTAATGGTGAAGCAAAGACCTGGACTGGCCCGCACAGGCGCCAGTGTGTGGCACTAGCGGGGACTAGTCGGCGCACGTTCGATCCACTTGGCCCGTTCGTGGCTTCGATCCCGCCGGGGACAGTCTCGAAGTTGGCGTGGAATCCCGAAAAACCAAAGGACAATCTTGAATAGCTTGCGTAGACCCGAAAATCCGTCTATACTAAATGTACAGAGTTATGTACATTTTAGGATGAGCTAAAGAAGAGGCTAAACTATGAGAACTGCATCAATCAAAGACTTCCGCGAGCATTTGGCCGAAATGTTGGATAAAGATGAAACCGTCATGCTCACACGTCATGGCCGGCCACTGGGTTTTTACGTACCGTGGAAGGATACCGATAATCTGCCCCTTGAACTCAAGCGAGAGGCCTTTATCAAGAATGCGCCGCTTCGAAAGAAACTGTTCGGCCATATCGACGAAAAGGACTTAATGGAAGACTTCGCAAAATGGCAAAAGGAGCATCGTGCACGTAATCGTCACTGACGCCAATATCCTGCTCGCGGTGGCCGTGGGTCTGGCTGCTGAAAAAGCCTTCCGTAAGCCCATCATCGCTTATACCATAAGCCACACCTACGCAGAACTGCTCAAGTACTTACCGCACTTTTCAGAGCGTTACAAGGTGAGCATTGAGGACCCAATATTGCGCATTGAAGATTTGCCCATCGAGATCAAGCTGCAGAACTTTTATGCTTCGAAGCTTCCCGAGGCCAAAGCACTGATGGAAGCTCGAGATCCTGACGATGTGGAGCTCCTTGCTTTGGCTTTATTCATGGATGCGCCGGTATGGTCCAACGACGACCACTTTAAAGATCTACCTGTTAAGCGATATACGACCGCAGAGTTCTTGAAAGCCTTGGGCATATCCCACATTGCAAGGACGCAATTCCCAACTTTTTACATTTAGCCTGTTATCACCCTTGCCCGCCTTACCCTTTTTCTAACCCTTTTAAAATCAAGGCATTGAACTTTTACTGACATCGAATTTCCTCACCACGGTATCATAGACGTTACTACCGTAGCATAGTGCACATATGGATCCTAGTGCCCATTTGGATCCCATTCCACAAGTCTTTTATCAGCCTACAATTATTCTCATCCCTTCCGAAAACGATTTTGTTTTTTTGGGCCTTGAGGATTCTTTCATGCACGAACTAGCAGAAAACAATATTCAAACCAATCCTTTTGACCACCATGGCATAATCGCCTCCGTTTGCAAAGACCTTAAAATTGCCGAGCGCATTGATGCCGTTTTAGGTGTCCATGAAAAG
>JAYUHW010000027.1:0-2254 GCA_043766615.1 Fibrobacteria bacterium
CCCAGATGGGTGATATGCGCAATGCGATCATTGGATAGGATGGACAGCAATTCTATGCCGCCAAATATGAGGACTGCGTATCTAGCCTGGACTGGAAAAATAAATAGAATCAGAAATTGCTGGGTTGGAAAAAACTTAGCGAACGCGAACATCAATCCAAAGAGGGCCCCGGAAGCGCCAATGACAGTGGTCGGATTATTGGTGAAGGAGTAGAACACCAAGGAACACAGTCCGGAAAAAATACCCGTGGCCACATAGAACCAATAGAATTTCCGTTCCCCCATGGTTTCCACCAAAGGGGTACCGAACATCCACAACAGCAACATATTGATGAGAATGTGAAAAAAGGGTGGGCTCAAATCATGCACGAACAAATAAGTAAAGAGTCGCCACAGTTCGAATTGGTGCAAAGTGCGCTGCGGATCGAGGGCTAACCAATACCGGACATATTGTCCTTGAGTGGAAAAATCCACCATGAAGAGCACCACATTGACTAGCAGTAGCACACGAATGGCGCGCGGCAGGGTACCCGATGGAGTGAATCCGTAAGCCATAATTACTTTTTTGACTTTGGATCGCCAAGTTTCTGATGCAGCCGAGATTCTACCAGGGCAGGTACGAATTCGGTAACCGAACCTCCCAGTAGGGCTAATTCTCGAATGATGCTTGAGTTTAAATAGGTGTACTGTTCACTCGGCATCAGGTACACGGTTTCGCAAGTGGCGTCCAGTTTCTTGTTCATTAACGCCATTTGAAATTCATATTCGAAATCGCTTACGGCCCGCAATCCGCGTATCACCACTTGCGCGCCAAACCGCCGGAGGCATTGCACCGTCAATCCTTCAAAAGAAGAGACATCCACGTTCGGCAACTTGGCCGTGCACTCCTGGATCATTTCCAAGCGCTCCTCAAGATTGAACAGCGTCTTTTTATTCACGTTTACGGCTACCACCACATGGACGCGTTCAAAAAGTTGCGCCGCCCGGCTAAGAATATCCAGGTGCCCATTGGTGATGGGGTCGAATGTTCCTGGATAAATTGCCTTGACCACGCTTCAACCCTTCCCAATCAGTCCATTTGCCAAAGATTTCAGCAATTCTCTGTTTAAAATATACTTTGCCCAGTCAGAAAGGCCAGACCCGATTCCCCATAACGCTTCAGCCTAAGTGTACCTTCTGAAACCGAGGCTTCTAGCCAGGCAGGCGGATTCCGCGTCGGAAACTGAATAATACCCACGCCATCGGGAGCCACTATGCTCAAAACCTGGTCCTGTAGCAGAGAAAAATCGTCCGCAAAGGGTGGATCGGCAAAGACGATATCAAATTGCTTCCCCTCAGACCGCATGTGTTCGCAAAAGATTTTTGCATTCAAATGCATTGTTTGAACCCGCATTCCTGCTTCGCTTTCTCCCAGCACCGAACCGACATTGGATTTGAGGATTTTCCAGGAGTGGGCATGGTTTTCAACCAAGTAGACTTCGCGGGCACCGCGACTGATGGCCTCCAAACCCACAGCGCCGGTTCCGGAATAGAGGTCTACAAAAGAAGCCTGGTCCAGCCGTTCGCCCAAGGAACTGAACAATGCTTCGCGCACTTTACCGGAAGTGGGTCGTATGATTTGGGAGCTGCTGTCGGTCACCAATTTCCGTCCTCGGAATGCGCCGCCCGTGATAATGATGCCCATGGGCTTTCAGTTTACGTACGCGAGGATATCCATTTCGGCGATAATCTTTTCATCGCCGCGGGCATGTAAGGCAAATTTAAGAAAGCCGAGATTCGATTTTGCCTCGTGCAGTTCACTCAGGAAATCCTGCATTTGTTGGAAGGTGCAATCCGCCTTGGTCTCATAAATCATGCGTTGGTTCTCACCAACCGGAACGGTGCTGAGCAGTTTCGGTTCTTGAAGAAGTATGCCAAGATTGGCCGCCACGCTCTTTAAATGTTTCAACTCAAGCAAAAGGTTGACCTTGGTGACCACATGGTCGGGCGGGGTCGGAAGGGAAGTCAAAGGATAATTGATGGTTCCATAAAAAGAAAATTCCTTGGCCAATCCTTTGACCCCAGCGGGCACTTCCAATCCTGCTCGCACGGTGGTATTGGCCATTTCACCAAGTCCCTTCTTGAGCCTTTGATAATTTTCATCATCATTGGCCAGCCCATGCACGTAGAAATCACCCGGCGGCGTGAAAATAAAATTAGCATAGCCGACTTCTGCGGGTGTAACGGCCTTGATATCCTTGAGAATCCGGGAACAG
>JAYUHW010000028.1:0-3231 GCA_043766615.1 Fibrobacteria bacterium
CGGACCAGGGAAGGAATTTCCATTAAGCAAGGCTGACACCAAGTTGCCCAAAAAACTAAAAGGGTAACGGTCTTGTCTTCCGCGGACAAGGTAAAGGAGTCGCCAGCGTAGGTTTTAAAAGCAATGGTTGGTATTTGACCGGAAATCGACTGCTTTTGACCGCAACCTGACCCCATCAAGAGTACCGCGAAGAGAACAATGCCGGAAACGGTGCTTGCAGTCAGCTTAAACAAGGAAATAAGTCCTATGGTGGATTATTGCGTAGATGTGTCTTACAATATACACAAAAAACGGCAAATATGGCTTTAAGAAGTCCGGCCACTTGGCCCATTTGGAAAGGCGTAAATAGCGTTGAATGAGAAATTGGGGGAAATTCTTCTAAGGGATGGGGTAGTGACCCCGGATCAGTTGGGGGAAGCCTTAAAGCTGCAAACCGAAAAAGGCGGCACCTTAGGTGAAAACCTGGTGGCGGTAAGGGCAATTGGTTCGGTGGATGACATCGTCTGGCAATTGGCTGCACAGATCAATACCCAGGTGGTAAACCTCAATGAGATGAATGTTTCTACGGCCATTATTTCCTTAGTACCGGAAGAAATGGCTACCAAGTATGGCGTGATACCGGTTCAAAAAGAGGATCGCCTGATTCATATCGTCATTGGCGACCCAAAGAATATTTTTGTGGTGGATGCGATCAAGTTTTTAACCGGCTGCCATGTACGGGTTTGGATGGCGCCAGAATCGCAGGTTAAAAAGGCCATTGAAAAGTATTACCTCACTTCCGTGAACAACGTGGTCATGGAAGGGCTTTTACAGGATGTCGAAGAAAGCAATCTGGAAATCATTCCGGAAAGTTCCGTCGACGATGGGGCATCTGATTACAATGTGATGGAAGCCCCTTTGGTGCGTCTGGTCAATAAGGTTTTGACGGACGCCGTGCGACTGAGGGCATCGGATATTCATGTCGAAGCCTATGAAAAAACCATGCGCGTCCGCTATCGTATGGATGGAACATTAATCGAACAAACCACATTACCGTATAAACTCAGAGCCGCGATTGTCTCCAGACTAAAGATTATGGCCAGTCTTGACATCGCTGAACGCCGCTTGCCGCAAGACGGACGCATCAAGATGAATATCGGCAGCAAAAAAATCGATTTGCGCGTCAGCGTTTTGCCAACAATTTGGGGTGAAAAAGTGGTGATGCGTATTTTGGACCAGGACAACTTAAACCTAGACATGTCCAAGATGGGGTTTTCGGAAAAGTCGTTGCGGGATTTCGCCGAGGCCTTGAATTCACCTTTCGGCATGATTCTGGTTACAGGTCCAACCGGCTCCGGTAAATCAACGACCTTGTACTCGGCGCTGTCCAGCATCAATACTCCGGATACCAATATCATGACGGCGGAAGACCCGGTGGAGTACAACTTGGAAGGCATCAATCAAGTTGCCGTAAAAACGGATATTGGGCTAACCTTTGCAGCCGCCTTGAAATCCTTTTTAAGACAGGATCCGGACGTCATCATGGTAGGTGAGATTCGGGATCTAGAAACGGCGCAAATCGCCACCAAAGCCGCGCTCACGGGTCATTTAGTTTTGAGCACCTTGCATACCAACGACGCCCCCAGCACTATTACCCGCTTGGCCGACATGGGCATTGAACCTTTCCTGGTGGCGACCTCGGTGCGTCTCATTATTGCCCAACGATTGGTTCGGAAAATTTGCAAGAATTGCAAAGTAGAGGACAAAGTGGATTCGGAAGTGTACCGCTTACTCGAAATTGGGGAGGAAGAGGCCAAAACCCTGACTCTCTACAAAGGTGCAGGCTGCGCCATGTGTTCCAATACGGGATTCAAAGGTAGACTGGCGATTCATCAAGTATTGCCGATTTCAGATGCAATACGCAAAATGATCGTGGACCGTGCGACTCCAGATGAAATTGAAAAGGTTTCCATTGCGGAAGGTGTGCTAACTCTGCGAATGGCTGCATTGGTGCGCCTTAAGGAAGGCGTCACTACAGCCCAGGAAGTAATTAAATCAACGAAGATATGATATTATCTATTTTAAGGGGCTGGAAAAGCCAAATGGTTAGGCAGTATTGCCGGTGGAGGCCTTTGCATGGTTAGCATTCAAGAACTTCTGAGTAAGATGGTGGAAATGGGGGCATCGGATCTCCATATCACCAATGGTCGTCCTCCCATGTTCCGCGTCCATGGCTTTCTACGCCCTTACATGAGCGACTCCTTGAGTCCGGAAGAGTGTTTGCGACTGGCGTACGGCATCATGAATGAATCCCAGCGCAAAAGTTTTGAACAGAAGAGGGAATACGATTTTTCCTTCGGAGTTTCCAATTTAGCGCGTTTCCGCGCCAATGCGTTTTTGCAACGCGGTTGCGTCTCTATGGCCATCCGTTTCATCCCCTTTGAAATCCAAAGTTTGGAACAGTTGGGATTGCCTAAGATTTTTTCCGAATTAGTGGAGCGTCCTTCTGGACTAGTCCTAGTTACCGGTCCTACGGGTTCGGGTAAGTCGACTACCCTGGCCGCCATGATCGACAAATTAAATACCGAATTGGAAGGTCATATCCTCACTGTAGAGGATCCGATTGAATTTGTGCACAAGCACAAACGGTGTATCATCAATCAAAGAGAGGTCCGTGCCGATACGGATACCTTCGCATCTGCTTTGCGCGTCGCCCTGCGTCAGGACCCGGACGTTGTGCTCATAGGAGAAATGCGAGATCCGGAAACCATGGCTGCCGCGCTGTCGATCGCTGAAACCGGGCATTTGACGCTGGCTACCTTGCATACCAATTCAGCAGCCCAAACCATCAATCGCATAGTCGATGCCTTTCCAGCCGGGGAGAAGTCGCAAATCCGGACCCAACTTTCCTTTGTATTACAAGGCGTGATCAGCCAGTGTTTGCTGCCTAAAATTGGTGGTGGGCGCATTATCTGCTATGAGGTCATGACCATGACCACCGGCATCCGCTCCATGATCCGCGATGATAAGATTCATCAAATTCAAAGTGCGATTGAATCCGGATCCAAATTCGGCATGAATACCATGAATGCCAAACTTGTTGAACTAGTGCAAGCCCGAAAAATAGAACGCAGCGACGCACTGGCGCGCTCCATAGACCAGGAACACTTTGAACGCCTGCTGGCTGGGAATTACCGTTCTTAAGCAGGCCCGTCCCTCAATGAGATTTCGGAGATAGATCATGTCCAAATG
>JAYUHW010000029.1:0-2060 GCA_043766615.1 Fibrobacteria bacterium
CAAGCCCTTATCCTCTGCCCAACGCGTGAACTGTGTATACAAGTTGCGGAACAAGTAGGAAAAATTGGAAAGCACAAACGCAATCTGTACGCGCTACCCATTTACGGCGGGCAGGCCTATGATCGCCAACTCCATGGATTGAAGCGTGGCGCACAAATTGTCATTGGAACGCCAGGACGCCTTATCGATCATCTTGAGCGCGGTAGCTTGAAGCTCGACCAAGTTAAAATGGTAGTGCTGGATGAAGCAGATGAAATGTTGGACATGGGATTCCAGGAGGATATGGAAAAAATTCTCAGCCATGTGCCCGGTGATCGACAGACGGTGCTTTTTTCCGCAACCATGCAGCCCGGCATCCGCCGACTCGCAACAAAATTCCTAAAGAATCCGCTTACCATTAAATCTTCGACGGAAGCCATGTCGGTTCCAGCCATTGAACAAGCTTACATGGAAGTTCGTGGCCCGATGAAACTCGAAGCTCTGACCCGAGTCCTCGATTTTCATCGCGTTAAACTCGGGATCGTTTTCTGCAATACCCGAATTGGCGTGGACGAACTCGTTGAGCATTTACAGGCGCGCGGGTATTCCGCTGAAGGGCTTCATGGTGAGCACAAACAAAACGTGCGCGACCGCATCATGGCTAAATTCCGTTCCCGCACCGTGGAGATTCTGGTAGCCACCGATGTGGCTTCACGCGGGATCGATGTCAAAGACGTGGAAATGGTGGTCAACTATGATCTGCCCAAGGATACGGAAGATTATGTCCATCGCATTGGCCGCACCGGAAGGGCAGGCAAAAAGGGATTGGCTTTAAGCTTTGCGTCCGGACGCGATTTATTCCGTCTACGCAATATCGAAAGTTTTTCAAAAATCAAAATCCCCCGCCGCGCGGTACCCACTTTGGATCAAGTGGAAACGGCCCAGCATACCATCTTGCTCGATAAAATCCGGGAAATCATTTCGGCTGGAGGATTGGACCGGTATTCCGTTTTGGTCGACACATTAGTCGAAGGAGATGTGACTGCTTCGGACGTCGCCAGTGCATTGCTCAAATTGACATTGCCGGAAGCGATTGTTCCTCAAGAGGAATCTTTCCACAAAGAACGCGGATTCGAAGGCGCGGGAAATTTCAGCCCCGATCGCAAGTTCAATAAGGAAAAGCGCTTTGAGGGGGGCGAAGATAGACCGGCTTTCAAACGCGGCGACAAGGAATCTCGTAGTTTTGATACGGGAGGCCCATCGGCCAAATTATTTCTCAATGTGGGGCGTATGCAAGGCGTTTTGCCCAAGGATATTCTGGGAGCCTTGGCCGGCGAAACCGGGATTCCCGGCAAGTCCTTTGGTAATATCAGCGTGCAGTCCAAGCACACCGTAGTCGATGTTCCCGAAGACAAATTCGATGCCATAGTCGAGGCTTTTAAAAAGGTGCGCATCAAGGGCGTGCCGGTTAAAGCCCGACGGTTCGAAACCTAAGCTATCCGGAATACTTAATCTTCACTGCCGCGCCGGAGTGAATCATGCCTGATGGCAGTCATGATAGACACAAATCCTTCAACGCGTCGGGAAGGTTTGCAAATCGGAATTTGAACCCTTCCTGCAAAAGTCGAGTGGGCAAAACCCAGTGGCTGTTTACAATTAATTCTGATTCCGTCCTCAATAGCCTCGTTCCCAATTCCAGAATAAATAAGGGCGCAGGCAAACCAATAGGCATGCCGATAACCTGCCGCATTTCCCGCATGAATTCCGCATTTGTAACCGGGTTCGGCGCGGTACAATTGACGGCTCCTTCCAGCGGATGGCTTTCCAGAAATCGGATGATTTCAAAAACATCCATCTCATGTATCCAACTGAACATTTGCCGTCCACCCGCTTGTTTCCCACCCAAGCCGAATTTCGTGATATTTCGAAACGGAATCATGGCGCCACCATGCTTCCCTAGTATGATGGAAATGCGCAATGCAACTCTGCGAGTACTGGGTAAATCACTTTCAAAAAAAGTCTGCTCCCATTTTTTTCCAACGTCAACGGTAAATCCCGTTCCAATTTCTCCGGTCCATTCG
>JAYUHW010000030.1:0-16324 GCA_043766615.1 Fibrobacteria bacterium
CGCATTTGGCTAGGTTATTCCTTAGAAACTCTCATCTTTCACGAATTGCGAACTTACAACCAAGCCTCAGGAAAAAACCGCCCGCTCTGGTTTTACCCACTAAGCGATACAGAAGAAGTTGATTTCCTAATAGAGACTCAGAAGGGACGACCGGGTAGCCCAGCACGTGCGGTTTGCATTGAGGTGAAACTATCGGAGAAGTGGAATCGGGAATTTGAAAAGCCAATGCGGCACTTAACGGAGAATCCGAAAATCAAGATCGAGAAATGTATCGGCGTTTACATGGGAAGCAATGAATATGCATTTGAGGGGGTAGATGTATTTTCCTTGCGGACCTTCCTAAGCGAACTGCACCAAGGAAGGATTTTTTAAAGAGGAATGTCAGGTAAAAAAAGATAGTCTCGTGACCTACTCACCCCCCCCCCAACCCTCGGACACGAAACCGAGGATGAAGACGAAGTGATGATCAAACGGATGGGTGATGTCGTGATGTTGATCCCAAAAAATAGGTGGGAAGACATTTTCGTCAATGCATTGAAGTTCTTTCCCAAGGATGTGGAATTCGTTCGAGTAGACAATCAATCCGGTCATGGGCGTGAAATTGATCTATGAGCTATCTCCTCGACACCAATATCTGCATCTACATCATCAAAAATCAGTATGTGGATTTGGTAAAGAAACTACGGGAGGTCGGAATTGAGAATGTTGCTATTTCCACCATCACCATTGCCGAGTTGGAATACGGTGTGGCTAATAGCAATCAGCTCAGTGAAACCATGACCCGGCTCTATGAATTTCTCGTTCCCTTTGCCATCATCGACTTTGATATGGATTCTGCCCGGTATTACGCTAAAATCCGGAAAGAGTTGAAAGATTTGGGCCAACCCATCGGGTCCATGGACACTTTGATTGCCGCCATTGCCTTGGCGCATCAGCAAACCTTGGTCACCAATACTGTGAAAGAATTTGCCAAAGTAATCGGCCTAAAAATCGAGAATTGGATCACCGGCTAAACCTTGATTCCTTCCCTTCTGGATCGCCTTAGGATTACCGCATCCCATACTCCAACTCCCTAGCACACATGCCGAAAAGACTCAAAAGCCACAAGCAATTGGTGCAAGAAAATCTTGTCTTAATTAATAATTAATTATATTGTAATTATGTCGGATTTGGTTTTCAAATGGGATCCTAGAAAGGATACCCTCAATAAGGAGAAGCACGGAGTATCCTTTGAAGAAGCTAAGTCCGTCTTTTATGATGAATGCGCCAGGCTTATCAACGACCCAGATCATTCCGAGCATGACGACCGGTTTATTCTTCTCGGCTTCAGTTCGTCACGAAAGGCCACAAAATCCGAGACAAAAAATTACCCGAGGCAAACATGAGACAGGAATACGACTTTTCAAAATCAGGGAAAAACCCCTACGCTAAAAATCTGAAAAAGCAGATCACGATTCGGCTAGATGAAGATGCTATTTCTTATTTTAAAAGCTTGTCGCAAAAGACAGGGATCACTTATCAGAACCTTATCAATATGTATTTGAAGGACTGTGCTGTGTCTCACCGCAAATTGTTGTTTAAATGGCAGTGAAAAATAGTTGCAAGAATGTGATGGATCCAACGACTGGAAGTCAATAGATGAGTAAAGCTCAACTTTTTGAATTCCTACGAAAACCCTTGGATATTGAAAATAGTTTTGAAGAGCTTACGCGCCTTTTTGCTTCGATTCTTGAAGTAAATGTGAAATCCAAGTGAGTCAAAAGTCTCCGATTGAACCGATTTCTGATTTGGCGCGACAATTTATTCTTGATTTGAATACTAGTGATCTGGAAAGGCTCACCTGGATGAGGTCGAAAAGTTCGAGGTGGTCCAGATTTTTAGACACGGGAAAGCCGTGGCCGATATCAGCCCTGTCTTTGTGGAGAATAAGCCTTCTTGGAAAAAGGCGCCGCCCCAGCTTCCGTTGGGCGGTGTCTCCTAGTCCAAGGCAATTCTGCAAAACCGGAAAGACGCGACAAGGTTAAGGTATTTTTGGCTCCTTCGCACTTTGAGTGGATACTTTCAGGTAACAATTGCTGGGTTTAACTTGGAAAAGTTGAGCTTGGCTGTCACCAGATAGGCCACGATTTTTAGGTTCTTCAGCGTGCGGTATCCCCGAGCTTTTGCCTTGGCCGCTTGTATCAATGAATTCAATCCTTCCAAGATGCCATTGCTGTCCCGATGCTTGATCCAATTCAATACGCCCTGCCAATGACTCCGAATCGTCTTCGCAGCTTCCATCATTTGACTTATCCGGGAATGGGAAGCCCACCAATACCATTTGTACAAGTGCTCTTCAAACTTCTTAGCACTCTCGGCCTTATACGCTTCCTGGAAGTATTCTCGCATTCGCATCGCCCGATATGATTTGAGCCGGAACCCTTTCTGTTCCAACACCGCCCTATGTGCCCGTTGCTTTTCCGTCAGGTTTTTCTCATTCTTTAGCAACACATAGCGAGCCTTACGCAATAACGGTTCGGTTTTCACTTCTTCCCGACGGACCTCATCAACCGCTGCGTTAATGATTTTCATGATGTGGAAGCGGTCAAAGGTGACCGTCGCCTCGGGCAGGTTCGCTTTCGCTGCCGAAATAAAGGCGGGTGACATATCCATGGATAACCGCTCTATCCTTTCTGCGGCCCCTCCGTGAGCATGCAAATCCAAAAGAAAGCTGGGAACCGTCGCAGCATCCTTGCCCTTGGCAATGAACAAAGTACGTTTTTCTTCCAGGTCCACAAATAACGTGATGTAATCGTGACCTTTCTGCCGACTCGTCTCGTCCAGCCCAACGGCCTTTACCTTTGAGAAGTCCTCTTGGAGACGAGCCTGGTCCACGTAACGCTCCAGCATTCGCCACAGCTTGTCGTCAGACTCTCCCACTATCTTGCTCACCACGGCTACGGGCATTGCGGTTAATAGTTGCATCAATAGGGCTTCAAACAAAAGTGTAAATCCAGAGCTTTTCCCAGCCCAAGGTGGGTCAGCAAGTAGCACTGCTCCCGAATCCAGCTTAACCCGGGGTGTACGGCAATGCAAGAAGCATTCATGCTGGAAGAAGTTCAAATGCCGCCAAGTCTTCTCCACCGTATCATACGCCTTATGGCTGCCGGGATACCCGGTGAGGGAAAAGGCAGCGCCACGCCTGAAATCAATGTGGATATCCAGCCGTTTATGTTCCTGCGAGAAGGTCAAAGAGTTAATATACCAGGGCTCGGAGAGGCCCAATGCTGCGCCAAAAAGTTGCTTCGGTTCCATGCCAAAGAAAAATAGTTCGTTTTGCCCATTACCCACTCAAAGTGCGAAGGAACCGTATTTTTCGACTCTTCTGCGTTAATCAAATGATATGTTTCCGAAAAGGGAACGGTTGCGGTCCTGGCGCTGTGCGGCGAAGCCAGTGAGTTGGGATTATCGGTCATCTGCTATCCGGAAATCATCTCCGCCCTTTGGCGGCTCCGTCGGGAAAAGCAAATCAAAGGGTCTCAATACGTAGCTGTCAAGCAGGGTATCGCCCAGGATCTTCGGGATGCGGCCCTATGCAATATCACGGAGACGACGGTACTTCAATCCATCCACCTTCTTGAGGAAAATACCTTGCGGGCTATGGATGCTTTCCACATTTCAGCCGCTTTGGAATGAAAGGTGGATTCCTTCTGTTCCTCACGGGCGGGGGCGGCGAATCGGTATCCGGTGGGTAAAGGAAGAGGCTAAACAAATTGGAACAGCTGTTTACGGAATAGGTTAAAGTCCATTCTCGTTGGAAATGAGATGCTAAATGAAAGCGTATTTACTTTCCTGATTTTTCGATATTTGATTGGCGAGATTTCTTTTTCTTGTCGTCCTTGACTCCAAAAGTAGTTCGCATAACCTTTGAGCCAGGACCCGTTGTTTTTATCTCCATGTTGTTAATTCTCGTTCTGAGCCTAAAAGTCCAATCAGCAATATTTTCCGGAGTAAGTATTTCACTTTCGTGCTCGTGCTCTTCAGCCTCCTCGACCATTTTTTTTGCTTTCGACAATGGTGCCCCGACCCTGATATAAATTTCCGAGCTGATGCACAAAAATCCAGGATCCTTCTCTCCAACTAAAGACTTTAAGATTAAGCCAAGAGAATTCGAGTCAGCCGCCAAATAGAGGCAACTACGCAGATCATGGTATTTCTCTCTCATTAAAAATGCCCGATTTGTTGGAGCCGGTTTGAAATCCGGAGGAGGAATTAACCTTCTCGTAAATTTCTCATCAGGTGAATAGTTGATTGCCATGTCTTCTTTAACTTGGTCGAAAATACTTTGAATTCCCAATGGCACACCTAGTTCGAACAATTCAGCATTAGGATTCACCTTCAAAAGCGAAGTAAAATAGAGCTGACCCAAGGCAGTATCGGTTTTAGGTGACGCATTCTTTTTCCCATAGGCAGTGTCCATTTTTATCGCAATAGCTATGACACCATAATATTTGGCTAAATAAGCCCAACAAGGCAGGGGAATAGGAGCACCGGATGCAGTTGAACTTGCAAGATAATTATCCAGCTTATGCCCCAGCACATCAAGATTTCCATCCATATACATTTTTCTAATGGAATTCGAATCCAAGCAGTTCTCATCAGAGCCTCCATGATATTCTGGCACTCGGGCAACTAAATTCCAGGGGATGAAAAAGAGGAATCCGAGTATGACAAAAACGCGAATCATTACAGTTTGATTCCGAATTATTTAACGCGACTTTGGATTTGAAGGCACGGAGGGCTTTGTATCCATGCCAGTTGGGGTTGGAGGATTTGTCGGATTGTCCACATCACCCTTCAAAAAGTAATACGTACCTCCAGATACGGCCGTTACCAGAGCCATTCCCGCCAGCGAATAGAGCGCAACCTTTTTACCTGATACCTTCCCCGAATTCCCGCCACTTCCTAGATGGGGAGGTGCCTCAATCCCATTTTTAGCACTTTTTTTTTGATTGACTACGCGGATCGGTTTTCTCAGATCCAATGTATCCACTGATGTTCCGTCAAAGTTCAGGGCAATACTTGTGTCTGGGAGAATAATACCCACTGAACCCTGGAAATAAGAATTTCTCATTACGGTATTTCGAGAAAGAATCGTCATAGCCGTTGGGCAGTTAAAAATCCTTGCGTTCTCGAATTTGATAGTCGCACTGCTATCCACGTCGATCCCGCTCCATTTAGATTCGCCAGGAAAATATCCGAGTTGGGTTTGTTTCATGGATCCGGAGAAATAGACCGGATGTTCAGAAGTGCCCAGAACAATCATGGTTCCCAATACGGTGATCTTGCTTGAGGTGGATGGATTTATCCCAAAGTGAAGCATGGAGGACTCATAGATGATACTGGTGTCACCCTTGGGCACTACCATTGAGTCGCAAGGCAGTTTGTACGGAGTCTTGAAGACCTCATTTCTCCTTCCAATCTCTCTTGGCATGATATGATAGTGCGCACTATCATACCCGCATTTGGCTCCCCAAGTGGAAACAGGAGCCATTAGAGTTCCCAAAGCTGACAGGACCATAATGAACTTGCAGAAAAAAATGCACCTAGGCTCCTTGTTCATCATATCCCGCTTGCCCCGTGGATCATTTTTCTTTCAAGTGAAAGGACCTTTTGATTTGTCTTAACGGTCAACTGAGAAATGTAAATCCCAGGCGTCCAATTTTTTCCACCGATTCTAACAGCATGATACCCGATGGTAGCGGTCTCCAATTTCAAGGTTTGGATTATCTTTCCGCCGAGGTCGAACACATCTATTCGAACCTCTAGAATCTTTCCAATGTTCAATGGGATTTGATACCGTATCTGTGTTTCACCAAAAAAAGGATTCGGAAAATTTTGTCCCATTGTGAAAGTCGTAGGCATACCTGCCAAAGTGGAATTCACTCTTTGATCAAGACTGCTTGAAGTCCCCGCCAAGATTTTGAAAGAATTATTGCCTTCATTGACTTGGATTGCATGCAATCCTTCTCCGCCATAAACTTGACCACTTTGAATGTCGATTAGACGTATACCAGGAAGCAAGTTTTTTGGAAGCTGGCTGCGTCCCTCATCCAAGGCAATGGCAGATAGTGAAACAAATCCGGAATTTTTCGAATGGATTACTAGTTCGGATTCGATGCTGTCCAGTCGAACTTCGGGCTTATATAGGAAGCCTCCGTTCGCCCCAACTTTCATTTCCAGCCCAGCGTTAAGCGGTTGAAAATATGGTGTCTCTCTGAAATGTTCCCCAGTAAAAAAGGTCATAGAAGAGTTTTCTTTTCCGTTGGAAAGTATAAGCTTGAGAGCTTGCGGACCAATTTGCGCGCCAGCCGTTTTCGATGCCGGAGTTAAGGATTGAAAGAAAGGGTCGAATACGATTTCCGACTTGCCGAAGGTATAAACTAAATAGCCTTGGAATGGAAAAAGCGTATCGGCTACGTCCCAGGCATATGTTCCCTTGCTTTCTGAAGCTGTATCTAACCGCCTAAGAGACTGGAAAAATGAAATCTTAGAGGGGTCTAATTTAATTTTGGTATCGGGAATGGGGAAGGGGAATGGATTGCTGACCAAGTGCCACCCGGTCTCTTGAAACTTGATAGTGTCTGGCGAAAGACTTGGCAGAGCGGATGCTCCCACTTTAATCTGGAATGGTAGAGTTCCACCGAACAGAAATGCTGCGCCTCGTTCAAAATTTAAATTGGTTGTAGTAGACACCGCAGACCACTGGTTATTGGCGAGGATGTCTAATTCAACTTGGTCCTTACTTGTTTTCGACGTCAAACCAACATCAATATTACTTTTATAAGTGCCTTTAAACGGGAAACCTATCAGGTGCCAGAATTTGGCTTTTTCTGTGGGTGCCAATTCCTGTACCGAGTTTACATCGAACTGCCTTTCACCTAATGGAATCCACAGGGTATCCAAAGACTGCCTATCCGCCAAAGACTTGTAAATGACCCGATAGGCATAAATCTTATTGTCCTTCAATGCCAAGGAAGCGGCTGAATCAATGGCGATAAAACCCGAACTTTCGCGTATTGCCTTACCCGTTAAGTCTATTGAGAACAGGTCTATATTAAAACTCTTTATGTTTGCTTTTTCATCGGTGGTCAAGTTGGGAAGGATGTTCAAGGTGTTTCCAACTACTGATTTAGTTGCAGGAATGGCTGGTTGCTTCGGAACCAAGTCTTGGTTTGGAAGTCCCTCAAGTATTGCGACTGCCGTAATACTCTTGTCGATGGACACGGAATAACGATTTAATAATTCTAGCTTGGCAATGGGCTTCCAGACTTTTCCATCAAAAACAACGACTCTCACCGAGTCTTTCCTGATCGGGACTTTGGCAGGAAAGGATAAAAAATAATTTCCTTGGATTTCCAAACTGTCTAAACTAATTGTTCGATTACCAAGCAGCCTTGTAGTTGTCAGGTCCAATCCATTCGACGGTGTGATAATAGTATCAATAAAAATGTTTCCTGGCTTGCTGGATAGAAGTCCAATAATGGAATCCGCCAATCCAAATTGCAGGTCAGTCTTTATGCCCGCTGGCACTATGTATTTCCGTGCAAGGAAAACGATTTTGCCGCTATCGCCAATTCCCAATGCAATAGTGAGAGACGCTGAGTCCTCCTTGAAAGGAACCAAGACTGTTGGCTTTGACCCCGTTCGCCAGAAAGCCTTTTGGAGCGGGTTCGATTTATTAAAGACTAAAAATAAACTATCACCAGCTACTCGTCCTGCCCAGCCAAATGAAAGGCCCTTCGAGAAAGACCCCATATCAGGAAATAGGCTTTGGTCTGGCTGGAAGCTAGAATCCACCTTTAACTGATGACCGACTACACTTGATGTAATTATCCGCCCTTGGGGAATCGTCATTGTATCTCTGCCCTGTCCAACCGCAAGTCGCTCAATTAGGAGGGCTTGATTTATGGAAGCGAAGGAAGACTTACCCCAATATTTCCCTGCCGAGTCCGTTTTGGGGGTAAATGAACTGCCCCCCAGCCACCAGGTTAGAGAGTCCACTAAGAAAGGGGTATCCGTTCCAGTTTTTCCGAAACCAAATAGAACGCTCCCTGTTCCTTCGGCATTTGTTGAGTCCTTGTAGCTGATGGATTTGCCGCTCTTCTGGATCACTCGCCATCGCTTATTAACGGAAACCAAAGTGGGAGTTTGGAAGCTAGTTCTCCCTGCCCTGGTAACGGTTGAAAAAATTAAAGCCGTGTCGGCGGAAAATCCTTTGACGCTAATACTATTACCCTTGGCGGTATTTTGCCCGCTGAATGAAGGAATGAAAATCCTAGCAGAGGTAAGAGGGTTGCTATAAGTTAGGCTTCCTTCTTGTCCTGCTGGTCCTGGGAGGAAGTTAGAACCTGATTGATAAAAGAGGAGTGGTGTTCCTTGGGATTGCGCTTTTGGAAAGGCGATGGATTTAATGGAAACAGGTCCCGTTAGTTGGAGCGTGGTGTCCTTGAGCCATAGGGTTCTGGTTGAATCTGTGCTTGATGGGTAAGAAGCTGTGCCGTAACTTCCTACGATCACTCTAGGAATTTGTGCCGAGGCAAGGGTTAGGGAAGCACTGTCTTTGGCAGAAAGGCGCAGAGATAATGCTGTGTCTGATGGAAAGACATTGTAGGCTGGAAAACCCGCTCCGGAGGGGTTTTGATAACCCCGAAGGGTTTCGCCTATCCCACGGAAATCCCAGAGTGCGTTTGTATCGCCAAAAGGGGATTGTGATTTATTTGATGGATCTTTGAAATTGTCGTCTTGCGGATACTCGAAGCCATACCAAGTTGAGAATCGAGTATTGTCGAATACTGAGCCAGCGGCAAAACTACCCAGTGCCATGACGAACTTGTTCAAGCCAGGGAGTTTGTTCTGGGACGGAGGGTGCCCAAATAAATTCTTCTGGATTTGAGAATATCCGGTAAACTCCCCGTTGCAGAGATACTGTACCCGATTGCTGGTCACGTTTTCCAAGATGAACCTTTTGGGGACTGTGGGAGCAATAAGACCTGGAAAGTTAAAATAGTTGTTGGTCAACCTTACCGTGTCGGCAGTCAACTCCATTTTTCCATCATTTCCGTTCAAGCTCGAAATAATGCTTCGACGAATTTCGACACGAGAGCCAGTATTTTTTTTGGCAAGCCATGACAAGAAAGAGGAATTCAATGAGTCCCCGAAAATCTGGCAAGAGTCAATCAGGACATTTTGATTGGGACTTGAAGAAATAAAGGCATCAAGGAAAATAGCCGCGCCGTTTTTAGCCTTAAATGCCAAGTTTCGAAAAACAACGGGAGTGGTGACGTTTTCAAAATGAAATAGCTTACCAGAGAACTCGACAGCCTCGGCACTCTCTTCTGCTCTTTCGAAAATCAAGCTATCCGCACTGAGGCTCGTTATCGAGAACTGCCCGACATTCTGGTAGGTCTTGAATCGGACCTTGATCACCCCACTGGTCTTCCCCTGCACTTGGGTAGCAATCGTCGTTAGGTTAGTCGAGCCATCAACCGTGTAGGGCTGCGATAACACGGGTATAGCACACAATGTTAAGGCAAACACCCCAATCTTGAAGGCTTTACGAATTTGTCCGAGAAAAGGCATTTCCATAGGTCTAACAAAGTTAAATAAAATCCAGCACTGGTCCAGCCTTAAAATCCAGTCCTTATAAGGATTTCCTGGCTTTATTGACAATAAATGTATTCCGAATCGGGGGTGCACCATTTTGACTTTGACAATCTCTAAATCAGTCATCTTGCTCTTAAGCATTCTTGTTTGCTAGCCCTTTCAAAAGACTTAGCAAGAGCATGCATTACCTGTTCGTTTGTTTTTGACGGCGAATACACAAATCCATCTGGAGGCGGACCCTGGATTATTCTTAACCGAACGAGCAAGACTATCTAATGCATATCATGCAAGGTTTTGGAGGGAGGGGGGAATTGATGCAAGATGTCAATGCTCCCCACCTGACTCACTGCCCCGAATCCTGAGCAATGGGTCTGGCGATTATACGAATCGCGTCATTGAGGTTGTGGATTCGGACTGATCTACCAGCTTGTGGTTGGACAACTTCCCAAAGCATAACTTTTTGCGCTTTGTGGAAATACGGATTGTCCGAACATTTTGCTCCATCCCACAACGTGACGTGACCTTGTGCATCCACCCACTCCTTAACGAGGAAGAGAATGATGCCCTTTTTGGATTTTAGCTTTGCAGGGATTACGTCATTTTCCGACAGGGCGCTAGCGAAAGGACCGTCGAACTCTAAATCGGGCTTACCATAGGTTTCCTGCAGGTAGTGCATGGTTTCAACCACCCCTCGACCATAAAAGTAGCCATCCCCTCCTAATGCCACCTTATACGGCTTTTTGTACCAATTCAGGATTTTGTCACCCGGTATTTTATTCCCAGATCGGTTTAGCGAATAGGACAATCTGATTGCGCACAGATTCTTGAAGTCTGGATTATTAACTTTTCCGCCAATTTCAATTCGTAGTTTCTCGTTTAGCTTTTCAATTCTATCATGATCCTCCGTGTCGGTTAACGAGGGATCGTGTGCAAATCCATTTGGATAATTTTTCCACATCAGATCGAGATCGCCTTTTATGGGCATTTTCCGCCATCCTCTAATTTATTTTTCGCAATAGGGTGTTTGTCAAACCATATATCGACCGATTGGCGCAAACTGGCAATTTTTTTTTGGGACTTTCCTTTTTCATACTCCTTCGCTCTTTCTAGAAAATCATGGCATTGTCCCGCAGGAGCTGCAAGCCTAGCAGCAACACTGTTGAATAAATATTCCCTCCAATACATTACCCAAAGCTCGTCCTCGACCCCAATCCCATACTTATACGCTTTTGCAACATAGTTGGCACCATCAAGCGAACCAGAATCCGCCGCCCGTTCGCATAGGAGAAAAGCTTCTCTGATTTTTTTTTGTGCCAAATCAAATAAGGCAGGAGGATATCCCTGAGCCACAGCCTTTTCTAGGTAAAATGAAGCGAGACCAGAATCCTTTTTTACTCGTTTAAAAGTATTGTCCTCCCAATACCCTTCGGAATACTGCTTTGATAACTCAAACTGCCCCTCTGCGCTCCCCTTTCCTGAGGCAGAGACCAGCAATTCCATACCTCGGTTTGGCTCCTTATCAACCAATTCCGATCCGACCAAATATTGAGCAATCGAACATCCACTATCAGCCAGAATCTCGATTAATTCAAAGGTTTTTCTGCTTCCCACTGAGTCATTTTTTCTATTGTAAGCCACCCAAGTTTTAAAGGCCGAATCATCTTGCTTCTTCAAGGAGCCTTGGCAGTCAGTAGTAACCGGCGTATTACCTTTGCTTTGGTGATTTGTATTTGACGAACATGCAGAAAGCATCCAACCGACTAGCATTATCCATCCGAACCGATTCGCAATATTTCTAAACATTTTTTTCCCGAAGATCAAACCCATTAACCCTCAACTCAAACTCTTTCCCATAGGGAATGAAAATCGAGAACGGTCCATGACCTGAAATCTTTCCCGTATGAACAATCGAGCCCTTGTCGGGTGACTCCAAAGTGAGTGCATGCTCTTTTTCAAAATTAATCGACACCCCATTTTCATCCGTGAGCATGATGGAAAAATGGACCCATGGATAAACATATCTCATTCCGCCCATCAACTTCTGCGGATCCCCACCTGCATTCCGAATAAGCTGTTCACCTCTGGAAGAACTCCGGTCAGGAATTTTCAATTCCTTCCCAACCCTTATAAAATCTGGGTTACTCCCGATTGTATTTTTGTTGAGATCGTAAATCTGCTTCCAGGAGTGCAGCCCATACTTCAAAGCAATTCCGCCCAGGGTCTCACCTTTTTGAACCTTATGGATGGAGGCATTATTTTTCTTCGGGAAGGTTAGTGATTGCAGGTATTTCTCAAACGCATCTTGCAGAGCTTGATCGAAAGAACCATCTACGGTGCAATCATGCCCAATGGCGTTCAGACCTTTTCTCAAATTGGAAATGGAAACCTTGTGGGATTCGTCGTCATAGTGAGCATCAGTAGCTTCCATCTTAGAATCATCCGACCCTGGCAATAGTAAAAACCGAGACGGCATTTTATTCGGATCATTTCCAGATGTTTCCTTCTTGGCGAGATTGCAAAGGGCTTTGTAATTCAAATCGCCAATGAAAATACGAGCGGCATCCGCCCCATTCTCCTTTTCCAGAGTTTCCAAAACAACCCGTAGGTCGTCAAGACTGAATTCGGTTTTGGAAACGTGTAGTCTCTCACTTGTTAAAACTGTTGAACAGGTATGCTTGGCCTCGAAGATGTAGGGACAACTCTCAAGTGACTCACCATTCAGTCCTTTGGCATGGGGTTGCCACAATTCTATTTCCACCTCGGCAATCCCGTTCCTGATATGCTCCTCTTTGGAGCCAATGCGATCCCGCTCCCCGTTCGGGGGTAGGGCGAATACGGTGAAGGTTACTTTCGTCCGATGTTCAATATCCCTGGGGATTGCTCCTTCAACTGATACTATGATTTTCTGCCCGAAAATGCCTTGCTCCGCGCCCCACTTTGGATTCGATAAAACGACTACTGGTTTTGGTGGTGGCGGCGGGTCTTTTACTTTGTCATATTTTTTAAAATCTTCTTCGAACTCACGATCAAGTTGTTTCCTGGCTTCTTCCTCAGCCTTTAGTCTCGCCGCCGCCGCCCAGGCACCACCCCCGCCTTCATTCGGCTTAGTGAATATCTCATCTGAGAATTTCTTGGGGGGATCATCCTTTTTATTCTTAAAAGGGTCGCCACCCGGCATGGAAAATGGATCTAGGGTCAATTCCGACTCCAGTCAATTGGTTTTATCAAAAATAGAAAATAGAGGGGACAGTCTGAGAATTTCCAGTGCTTGTGCATTTTTTGCTTCTTCTGCAATATGTTCTACTGGGCTGAATCGAATAGGATTTGCAAACGGAAAGCGTGGTTGTGAAGAGCTAAAACCGGTCAACATGGACCGAATTGCCCACAGAGTGATTCAATTCTAAAAGTTGTTTTTGCTAAAGCTCTAAAGTTGCAGCCCTTTGTATGAGATCAAAATAAATTTCGCCTTTGCCTTCAAAATCGACTGGCTTATTTATGAAATCATAAAATCGATTTGTTTTAAGTGATTTGTACATCAAATCATCATCCCCATTGGGATTCCCAGTTATGAGAATAAACTTCAATAGTGGCTTAAACTTGTGAACCTCATCACATAGGACATTTCCGCTAAGAATGGGCATTACTTCATCAGTAATCACTAGTGCGACGTCTCCATTTATTTTGATAAATGCTAATGCGTCTAAAGGGTTGGCAAAAGTCTTAATATTTAATCTTTTTCCAAACTTCCTTTTAAATACGAATATATTCTCTTCTTCATCATCCACATAGACAATAAGTGGATTCTGCTTGTTTTTGGTCAATGAAAAAAAGGCTTGTCTTAGAAATTCACCAATAGTCATGGTATTTAGGTCGGAAGGATTTAGGATTTCCCCAAGCTTTAAATCTCTGCCACCCAATCGGACTTCGAGTTCTGCAACTACTTCTGGCAAGGTGGTAATATCTAAGCCAAGATCAACTAGGGTAACATTTTCTTCATATTCCTCTGATAACGGAAGATATGAAGAATCTTTAGTTGATAAGCCATAAATGATTTCCTTGATTATCGAGTATAGGCCAGGAATATCCATATTTCTCCTTAATGTTGCTGACTAGGAATGATACCTAGTTTGCTGCCAACTTCAGTTAGGACAGCCACGGTTTTATCGATTTGTTGGTAGGTATGCGACGCGTTTATTATAAATCTTAGTCTGCCTTCATTCAACTTTACCGCTGGAAAGGCGATCGTGACTGAGAAAATCCCGTTTTCATATAAATTTCTTCCAAAAGCCAGCAACGTTTTGGTTTCTGTTACATAAATCGGAATAATTGGGCTCTGGCTGGTGCCAAGGTCAAATCCAATACTGAGGAGTCGTTTTCTGAAGTAAGCTGTTTTGTCATGTAGGCTTTTGATCAATTCAGGATCGGATTCGATTTCATCCAGGCTGGCCAAGATAGCACCTGCATCTGCTGGAGATATGCATGCTTGAAAAATATATGAATTTGAATGCCAGGACATTAAAGTGCAATATTTATTTTTGGTTGAAACAAAACCGCCAATTGAAGCGGTGGCCTTAGAAAGCGTCGACATAATAAAATCAACATCTTCAGTAACCCCTTGCTCGTGGCAGTATCCTTTTCCACCCTGCCCATAAAACCCAAATGAATGAGCTTCATCGACGTAAAAATAAAACTTGTATTTTTTCTTAAGTGCTGCAATTTCCCGAAGGGGGGCAAGGTCTCCGCTCATGGAATACGCTGATTCAACTATAACTAGAATATTTTGATATTTACCCTGGCACCGCTGAAGTTTTGCTTCCAAGTCCGCTACATTATTGTGCTTAAAGGCCAACCATTGCTTTCCAGAAAGTTTACAGCCATCAATAATACTTGCATGGGATTGATGGTCAAAAAGAATAATATCGTTTTTTCCTGGTATGGCTGAAATTGCTCCCAAGTTAACGGAATACCCTGTTGGAAAAAGCAAAGTGCGTTCTTTGCCAACCATGGCATTGATCCGCCTCTCAATTTCTTTATGAAGGGTATTCATACCCCCAGACATTGCAGAAGTCCCAGCTCCAGTTCCAAATTTTTCAATAATTTCTTTTGACTTTGCGATGACTCGGGGATTTCGGTTCAAACCGAGATAATGGTTAATGCACCATAAAATGCATTCCTGTTTTTGGCCAGTTCCTTCAGTTATAACCATGGCTTGGGAATCGCTTCCTAATTCAGTGAAACGGTCATTTGAATAGAGACCTTCGCTATTTTGCAAATTTTTTACAGTTTGCATTGCTTCAGCTATGCTGTCAAAATCAGTCACACCTTCATCGGCAAGTTTTCGCATTACGTTGCCAATGACCATTGCTGCACTTATTTCCATTTCGCGTCCTTTTCAGATTCTGTAGTTGCACTTTTCGGATTGAAAACCGAAGGGAATTGGGAAAATTGAGGTACTTGATTCAAAAAGTAGAATTCTGCGTTGCCACCCTGTATCATCTGAATCGAACCAGGAATTATTTTGAGTAAAACACCACACCTTCATCTTAATACGGACTATACTTTTTTTCAAAAAGTGATTCCGGTTTTGGGCGTATTCGGCGTCTTTGGACATATCGCCTTTTTCTTTATTCTAAAAAATGGTTTCGGCTACTGGGAGTCATGGCAATTGCGATTGGTGGCAGCCATTCTTCACATCGGGTTCATTTTATTTCCCAGGGACAGGCTTCTAAAAGGATTTCAGAAAACATATTTTGAGTCAGCGGTTGCAATAACTTTACCAGCTCTCTTTACGATCTTATTTCTAAAAAATGACTGCAACGTTTATTGGTTTTCATCTTTGGTTTTTGCCGGTTTGTTACATGGATTGCTGGCAAAACCATTTTTGTATTTTTGGACTTACCCAATAGCAGCAGGGCTTGCAACTTATTTATTCTCATCGATTCATCCCAATGCCCATCAATTAGTCTTACAAAGTTTTCAGGCTCAATTGGTCGCATACTTCCTAGGAATCGTTACTTCTGGGATTAAAACGATGCTCGAAGTTTCCCATGAAAAAATCATGGTCACAAAAATAGCACTCGCACAAGCCGAAAACGATCTAGTTAGAGCCGAGGAAACACGACAAGCATACGAAGCCCTTAAAGCCCGCGAAGAACTCATCCGCATCTACGTCCGCCCCTCTCTAGTCGACGAAATCCGCACTGGCAAAAACCCCTCGCTTTTCCAGCCTGTCATCAGCAATCTAGCCATCATGTTCTGCGACATACGCGATTTCACCCAGCTAACGGAGGTATTAAACCCCTTCGAGCGTCAGACCTTTCTCAACCAGTATTTCACCATGATGACTCATCCCATTGTACAAAATGGGGGTGAAGTCGACAAGATCATGGGGGACTGCGTCATGGGCGTGTTTCCCGATGGCGCCAAGGCAGCCCAGGCCGCCATTGACATGCGCCTCGAACTGCAAAGCTTCAATTTGGAGATGTTCGGCTTGAACCAGCCCATGATCCGCAACGGCATCGGCATCGCCAAGGGTGAAGTCATGCAAGGCAATTTTGGGTCTTATGAAAAACTCGACCGAACCGTCATTGGAGAAGCCGTCAATATCGCCGCCCGTCTGGAGGCCAAAACCAAGATGTACAACCTGGAGGTCATTGTTACTGAAGACGTGATTCTGGAC
>JAYUHW010000031.1:0-6940 GCA_043766615.1 Fibrobacteria bacterium
CAGAATACGTCATGTTCGGCACTGCGTCTCCATTGGGACCCATTCGCGCCGTCAGTTTAAAGTTACTGCATATACCTACTGCCAAGATTGTGTGGACCAAAGTATTGGCGACCGAAGGCTCCTCTGATATTGAACAAGTTCGAAATATGGACAAACGTTTCGTTTCGGCCGTTGCTGAGTTTGCCAAATTAACGCCGGATTTGGATAAGAGTAAACATGGAAGTTCTCTGGCCATAATTGACCTGAGCGAGAATTCACTTCAATCGAGAGCCTTTTTTGAACGCGTATGTACTAGGATTTACGGCAATCCACGTTTTGACCTTATGAGTCCAACGGAATTGACTGAATTATTGACTGCGCTAGAAATTAACCGATATTCGGTTGTCCCTTCCTTGGAAAATATGATTGGATTAGGTCAAAAACTCGGCGTTTCCAACTTGCTATATTCGCGACTCTACCGGGATGGCAGTAGCCTTATTTATCGACTGGCCATGTATGACATCATTAACAAAACCTTGGTCCTGGAACTTCCTCCCCAGCCCTCTGAGGATTTGGTCAAATTACTGGACTATGAAAAAGTTTTTTTCAATACTCTATCTAGCAAGGAAAAAACAGGTGTGAATCCAGGTGCGAATGTCTCAGAAGAAAAATCCAACAAGGCCCTATGGATATCTTTGGGAGTCTTAGGCGTGGGTGGAGGCATAGCAGCGTATTGGGTAGAAAACTTGGGAAAAGCAAAGGGTCCAGGAAAAACGAGTCCGACCCAATTTCCACTGCCAATGGACCCACCTTCTGACCCGAATAAGTAACCTTACAGAACCGACCAAAATCAATATATTTCTAGGGATTGAAAATGAGTGATACGAATTTCAGATACATGGAAGTTTCCGCTCAACGGAAAAAACGGAACCAATTTATTTCGGTTCTAATCATAGTGGCCATAGTTCTGCTGGGCCTTATCGTTTGGGGCTGGATGGAGCTCCAAAAAAACCGCAATGCTGAACGGATAAAAAATGCGCTAAACAGCCAAGTCGAACCTGGCTTTAAAGAGCCTGCTGGGGATACTGCCAAAGCTGTTATCGACTCGACGAACCCGGAAGTAAAGGACACCATTGTTGCCGAGCCAGTAAAAACACCGGAAGTACAGGAACCGACACCTAAATCGGTTGCCATGCCGGAACCCGTTCCAGAACCCCCGCCCGCAAAGCCGGTTATTGCCAAAACACATCCCAAGCACCATGTGAAGCCAAAGCCAGTTGTAAAACAGGCGTCGATACCTGAAGCGCCAAAACCTGAAGAGCCAAAACCCGAAATTCATAAACCAGAAATTCAAAAACCGGAAAAACAAAGTCCTGTTGCCGTCAAACCCGTGCCCGTTGAAAAACCAGTAGCCGTAGTACCTCCCGTTCCAACCCCAAAGCCCGTTGAACCTCCACAACCACCAGCAGCAGTAAAGTCCTTCGCTCCAGAAGACCTCCCAGCTACGTCCAAGACCACTCCAAGCGAGGATGTCCAGTTGGCAATGGTTACCGCGCCGGTTGGGAAGGCTTTACCAGACGTGGATAAAGGGAGCTCGGAACCACCAACGGGCGGATCAGCCAGTTTTAAAGAAGGGGTTGCAGCCTATCGTCAACAGGATTATGTCAATGCCATCCGTTCCTTTTCCGCGCTGGGTAAACCAACCTCAAAGAAAAGGGGTGGGATTGAAAGAGACGAATATGTGCAGGCCAACTTCTTAAAAGGCCTCTCCATGTTGAAAGTCGGACATATGAGCGAAGCGGTCTCCGCATTTTTAAACGTCCTCGAATTTGAAAAATATTATCCGCTTGCAAATATGAATATCGGAATCTGTTATGTTGAAATGAAGCAATACGCCAAAGCCCACCAGGCTTTTGAGGCCGTGATCCGGGACCAGAGTTTCATCGAACCGGCCGTATTTGATGATGTGATGCAAAGGACAAAATATTTTTGGGCCTTAGCCTGGACGCGCTTGTACAAACATGCAACCAATCCGGACAAGCAAGTGTATTATCGTCAGCAGGCCATTCTTAAATGGAAGGATTACGAAGTGTGGTTTTCGAAGAATGAAAAGTACAAGACTGAAAATCTGAAAGCTGAAAACTACCTCAAAAGCCTGAGTAACCTATGAGGGCATCGGAGAAAAGGTTCGCCATGAAGTGCAGTAGAAATTTTTTAAGTGCTTTTCTGGTTGCAGGAATTGCCCTTTCCCTGGGCCAAACTGCGGATGATAAAGATGCAACCGATGCCAGTAAAACGGTGGTGGTTGTTTCAAGTGACAATCCCAAAATTTCCGGTCAACTTTTTCATCCAAAAATTTGCCCCAACATGATTAATTATATCGCCTTTGTACGGCAGATTCGGGATAATCG
Source organism: Fibrobacteria bacterium (assembly GCA_043766615.1). Classification (GTDB taxonomy): domain Bacteria; phylum Fibrobacterota; class Fibrobacteria; order UBA11236; family UBA11236; genus Chersky-265. Next base: position 2,391 of record JAYUHW010000031.1, read on the forward strand.
TCAGATTTGGTTATACGATTCCAAAACAAAAGATCTTACTCAGATTACTCCTAAGGCTACGGCTGGTAAAATTGAAGATGTAAACATTGACGAAGATACAGACCAAAGCATTTTCAAGGGGTACGAAGACGAGCTGGTCTGGTGCCCGGTTCTTCATGATGGGATCCAATATTATGCGTATGTGAGTGCTGGCGGCGTTAATAATCATGATATCTATATCGGAGCTATCGGATCCAAGGTTCATACGCGCCTAACGTTTGACCCTGAAGTCGATGGCTGCCCACGCTGGTCACCGGATGGTAAGAGTTTGGTTTTTGTTTCAGCTCGAACGGGTGATGGGGATCTTTACTTGGTTACGGACATGTCAAAATACTTGGGCAAGGAAATTAAACGTGAGTCTAAAAACACGTTCGAAAGGCTCACAACAAATCCAGGTGAAGAAATGTTCCCAGCCTATTCTCCAGATGGGCGCTTTTTGGCCTATACAACCCGGACCAGTGGGAATAAAAAACGCGGACTTTACACTATTGCTTTGATGGATTTTCTGGATACTAAGAAAATTAAAATATTCAATAATCAAATCACCAACAATAAAAGCCACCCATCCTGGTCGTTCGATGGGCATTTCGTGGCTTACCAAATATCCAACGATCTAAATGATCGCGTTGTCGATATCGGGGTCATGCAGTTAAAAGTGGATCCCCAAGGGCATTTGGTTGAAGTCGCTGATCTTCATGGCAAGACACCGAAAATTGCCGAAAATGTATACCCGAGTTCTTATAACGGACCAACCTGGTTGCCTGGTTCAAGAGCCATTGTTTATGCTAAGCGAGAATCCAGTAGACTCAATCCGCTTGAGGTTGTGAACTTGGAAAAGTGGCTTTACGATCAAAATTACAAACGTGCTACCATTACCACGGAATCAAGTATTCATAGGGACGTAGATTGTTTACCCAATCACCCGATCATTGTGTTTGCCGGTGAGGCCGGATTGGAGTTCAAAATATTTGCCTCTGTACTCATTGGTTCCGATTTAAGGCTGCGTTCTGAGAAGGTGGATCCGGCAAAATATGACTTGTTCAAGAACTGATGGCCCCAGGTTCATAAGGTTAGCGCTTCTAGTTCTTGGCGCTTTCCTTTACCTAAACGGGGAATGTCGCGAAGATCCGATAGAACTTATTAGACGGCACCGTTATGAAGAGGCCGTGAGCATTTGGGACAAGGATATTTCATCCGGTAAATTGGATGAAAAAGGACTTCGCGCTTTAAAAGGCAAATCCCTCGCATATTTTCGACTCGGCAGTTTGTACAATGCTTTTTCAACTTTGTCCGGCCCAATCATGGCCAACTATTACTCAGAACAAACTGGGGAAAGCGGCAACGCCCAAAATTATCTCTATCTCGGTCAAATTCAGTTCCAGGCCGGATTATTTTCCGAGGCAAAAAACGCGTTTGAAAAATCAAAGAAACTGGCAAGCGCGGGAACGTCGACTTCGGACATGACAGAAGTATTCTTGCACTTTACACGCAAGCGACTTGGTGAGTCCGGCTTGGTATTGGCTGAGGGAATTAAGGACATTTCCGCGCAATGGGAATCGTTGGAACTTCAGAATCAAAACACAACTGAAGTACCCGCATCCTTGAAAGCCGATACGCAGCGCAGCCGTCGGTGTAAGCTTAAAATTATGTTGCATTCTGCATCGGCGACTTTTGAGTCCGTCGACAATTCGCTTCAGGCTGTCCTTAAGGATGCCCAACAACCTGAGGCTTATCTAGACCAGGGTAAGAACACACAAATTAATTTCTACGATCCGTTTTTGATGGAAACCATTTCTGACGCATATTACACACTGTGCAAGTTGACGAATTTGCGAATAAAAGACGAGGAAGGGAAGTTCCCGGATTTGGCCGCCAAATTTAATACTCAAACAGCCTTAGCGGAATCTTATGGGCGACTTGGGCAATGGAAAGAAGCATTAACTTGCCTGGGTCAGTCCACGGATTTGGAAACCCAGATCTTGAAAGCTCAGATTTTTGCAAATCAAAACCGAATCTCAGAAGCCAGATCTATTCTGCAAAGCCTCTCCATATCCAGTAAAAGTCCGGCTGACCAGAGGGACATTGCCGACTGTTACTATCTTTTACACCTAGATCTGGACAAGGGACTGAAGCTCGCAGGCCAGGCTGTCCGTGAGAGAAATAGTGCAAATTATTATCGTAGTTTTGCAAATCTGTTGTTTGTGAATGGTCAAACTGAGTCAGCCATGCAACAATACGCTAAGGGTTATAAAATTGAATATCGCAACCGAATCGACCAGATTGACCCGGAATATATGTGCGACTATTCTCTCGCTATTTTTAAGACCAATAAGCTTAGATACGAGGAAATTGTGGAGACACTGTATCACCTGCAGAAGGAATTTCCGGCATGCCGTCAAATGCATTATTGTATGCAAGGTATTTCTGCCGGTTTGGCGCGAAGTTATGAGTCTCAGCGAATCTTCCGGAAGGGCGGCTAGTCTGGCCAGATCCGTCCGATGATAGGAGTGAAGACGTGAAAGGAACTATGGGGAATACAGGCAAAAAGTTGTTGTTCAAGATTAATTCACTGGGTCGTTTAACTGTACTGGGTTGTACGTTACTGGTCGGCTTGTGCCAAGCTGCGCCGAGTGCCCCCAAAAATGGCGGCGGGGATGGATTGAAGGGTGGCAGATTGGTTTATGCAGAACCGATTTTGCCGGATACCTACGACCCAATTACAACTTCCGACAATGAGACGTCTCTGCGCCTTTCCGAGTTGTTATTCGAATCTTTGGTTTTCATTGACTATCGTGGCGAAGTCAAAGGACGATTGGCTGAAAAATGGAATGTCTTTAACGGGAACCAGCGGATTACCTTTTATTTGCGTAAAGATGTGAAATGGCACGATGGTGTTCCCTTTACTGCAAATGACGTAAAGTTCACTTTTGATGCCATCATGAATCCGCTTTCCGATGTGCGACCGGAAGCACGCCAAGCCTTGGAAGTGATCAAGAGTGTGTCCGTGCTCGGGGATTATGTTGTCAAGTTTGATTTCAACACCAGCGTTGCCGAACCGGAACGCCGCTTTCTCTTCAAAATCGTACCGGAACATATGTTCGGCGGAAAGGCCGTACTTTCCAAGTTCTCTAAGTTTTCCAAAGCGCCGGTTGGGACAGGGTATTACAAATTCGATCGGGAAACCAAAAATCATGATGTAGTACTGACCGCGTTTACGGATCATTACGGTACACCTCCGAATATTGGTGAGATTAAAATGGTGTATCAACCGGAAATGTCGTTGCTTGTACAGAGTCTTTTGCTCAATGCTATTGATTTGGTAGTGGAAGTTCCACCTGGAAAAATTGCGGAAATCGCCAATACCGGCAAGTTCATGATTATTCCCTATAACTCATTGGCCTTCGCATTTTTCGGCTACAACATGAATAATCCTATTCTCAAAATCAAGGAAGTGCGACAAGCTTTTACCATGGGGATGGATCGCAATAAAATGTTAGAGGATATTTATTTTGGAAAAGGCGAGGTGGTTTCCGGACCATTTTCGCCGGCATCCTGGGGCTACAATCCTGATGTTGCCCCCTGGCCGTTTGATGTTGCCAAAGCTAAAGCCTTGCTCGATAAGGTCGGAATTATTGATACGGATCGAGACGGCATTCGTGAATATAAAGGCATGCCACTTAAGTTCAATCTTAAAATTCCCATTTATAGCGGCAACGAAGGTGGCCTTTCCGTCTGTCTTCGCTTTCAGAATTACCTGAAGACATTAGGCGTGAAGGTTGAGATTCAACATAGGGAATATGAGAAATGGAAAGAGGAAGTTAAGGGTAAACACGATTTCGATATTGTCTTTGCAGAATGGTTATTCGACAATTCGTCTGATATTTCCTCCTTATTCCATTCTTCCAAAAATCAGCCCCCAAGCGGTGATAACTTCATCTCTTACAAAAACCCCGTCGTGGATAGCCTTTTAGGCAAATTTTCGACCACCATCAACCATGAAGTCCGCCGACGCATCAATTATGAGATGCACGAAATTCTGGCTGCGGACTGCCCTTATACATTCCTTTGGACCCTGGAAAAGAATGCGGCCATTGAGAACAAGGTCAAAAAGGCTGTTGTCCATCCTTACCGGTTTTTCACTTTTATTAATGACTGGTTCATACCAGAAGACGAAAGGGATTGATAGCAATGGCTACCAAGTCAGTTAATTTTATTACATGGGGAATGGTATGCATCCCCTTGATTCTTACTGGTTGCGGAACAACTATGAGTGGTCTTGTTGTCAAACCGGATGGATCGCATTTGACAGAGCCTGATGTTGTGGTCTATACCAGTCCACGCACCGAATCTGTGCGTGTGGATCGAACTGGAAATTTCAAAATCGGCGCAAATGTAGTGGAAGAAAACGAGTACACCTTGATTGCTGAAGACAAGGACGGTAATATGGGTTATGTCCGCTCCTTCAAGCCTAAAAAAGGTGCCAACAAGAACATCATTCTCCGCTTGTCTCG
>JAYUHW010000032.1:0-2249 GCA_043766615.1 Fibrobacteria bacterium
CTCGTCGCAGCGGAATTTCCCCAGTACATTTTGATGGCCTGCCTCGAGTTGCCCGTTATGGTCGGAATCCGTACCCATATCGATGCTTTCCCGTTTGCAGCATCCCACTCCTCAATTTGAAATGGGAGCGCTGTTCCCGAGGGAGTGGAAAAACGAATATCTGCACCACCTGTTGAGGCCTGGCTGAATTTAAAGAACTCTTTGTCGAGCCTGACTAGAAGCGGGAACCCTGTTTCCGACGCCGACGCCGGAATGTTCGCTCCATCCGGCGTTGTGATGATGAACAGCGAATCGGAATAGGTCCAGCCGGCAAATTGGGCGAAGGGGTTTCCAACAAGTGCTGCGACTGCAAGAATTATGGTGAGGCTTGTCGAATTCATTTTCCCATTCCCTATGTGGTATGTTCAGGATCCAAAGGTAGGCTTAGGTGTAACATTTAGCCTGCTGATTCGTACTTTTAGAAATTTTATAATCTTACATTACTAAACAATTATTGGCTTAAAATTCATTTTTTAGGCATATATTACGGTTTCATGGGTAAACATCTTTAGTATTACTAAAGTCAATCAGGAATAAATGCATTGACCAGCCCCCGGCCACCGGGTACCTTAGCATACAGACTGAACATGCTGGATATTTTCTCTTATACCAATTATCGAACCTTATTGCAGGATTTGTACGCGTATAAAAAATCCCTGAATCCGCGACTCACCTATGCCACCATCGCCAAAAGGGCAGGATTCAAATCACAAGGCTTCCTGACACAAGTTTTCCAGGGTAAGACCAATCTGTCACCCCGCATGATGTTGCGATTTGCCGAGGCCTTTGAGCTCACCGGAAAAGAAAAAGAATTTTTTGAAATGCTGGTATTCCACAATCAGTCCAAGAGCGGAAAGGATAAACGCTTCTATCTGGAAAAGATTAGGAATACAAAAGGCTTCCGTATCAAGGCTTTGCATGCTTCCCAATCGGAGTACTATACCCACTGGTATTATTCCGCCATCCGCGCCTTGCTGGAAACCCGATCCTTTCGGGAAGATCAGTATGCCGAAATGGCACGCATGCTTGTCCCTTCTATCTCTCCCGCCGAGGCCGGACGCGCCGTAACTTTGCTGTTACGTCTGGGTTTAATCCGCCTGAGTACAGATGGCGCTCTGGAGCTAACCGAGCCCTTCATTACCGGAACTGCCGCCGACCCTATCATAATCGATGGATTTAAAATCCAAATGGTTGACCTGGCCAAGGAAGCCTTGGATCGGATGCCCGGTAACGTGCAAAACACCTCTACCTTGACTTTGTCCATTTCCAGAAATCGGTATGAGACCTATTTGGCTAAAATCGCTACGCTTAGACGGGAATTGCTGGAGATGGCCGACCAGGAAGAGGCCAGCGACAGCGTTTACCAGTTGAATTTCAGTATATTTCCATTAACTCGACTTCCGGAGCAGGGTTCATGAATTTGCGACAAACCAGCCTCGCTGCGCTTATGACAGGATTCCTGACCTGCCTGGGCTGCAATTTCATAGGTGGACCTAGCTCGGATCGCACGGCTGGCGGAGGAAGTGGTTCTGAGACAACCGTCGTCACAGGCCAAATAGTGGATACCCTAAATAGGCCGGTTATCGGAGCCCGCGTAATTCTGCGACCTAGCGATTACCTCCCAGCGTCTACGACTCCAGGCTCACTGTTGGGCTCACATGAAGCCCAAACGGACAGTGCGGGACGATTCGTATTGGATTCCGTAGCTGGCGGAACCTATACCACCGAAATCCGGGCTGCCAATGGAGATGTAGCCTTGCGCCGCTTCCAATCGGACCCTACGCAGAAAAAAATGGAGCTGCCACTAACGGTGACCAAACCTGGAGGTAGCATTCAGGGTACCTTGCGTTTCCCCACCGGCACCGACTCAGCCGGTCTGATCCGCATTTATGGTTTGGACCGGGTTTGGCGCACCAACCTTGATGGAAGCTTTCGTCTAGAGGGATTGGCGGAAGGCAATTACACCTTGCGATCCAGCTGCCAAACCAATTGTTCCCCACACGATGTATACGGTATTTCCGTGCTTTCCAAGGACTCGGTGCAGCTCCCAATTATCGATATGGCCACGGTAGATGATGGGGATTATGCTACATGGGCGCATGAGAAAACCTTGACAATCCGCACGGGTCCCCTCGGCGCGGGCTTGTTGGAAGGCCTATCAGACTTTCCTTTAGTGGTACTACTGGACTCGACAAATTTTTCTTTTGCTA
>JAYUHW010000033.1:0-3305 GCA_043766615.1 Fibrobacteria bacterium
CCATGTTACAGGCCAAAGCAACCATCGCAAAGGACTTGGCCTTCCATCCGACCAGAACCAATAGCGCCAGATAGGACGACCCTCCACCGAACCCGGCGGCAGAATAAAGCATGGCGATCAGGAAAAATCCTGTAACGGGAATCAGCATATTGGAATAAAGCTAGGAAAGTGGCTGGAGTTCTAAGCCGGAACTTTTTCTATTCCATGCCCATGACTGCAATGTACCCAAGCCTCGCTGCCATCAGCATAATATTCCCGCTTCCAAATTGGAACATGGTGTTTGATCTCCGTCATGGCTTTGGAGACGGCCGCGAAGCCCTCTTCCCTATGGGCGGAAATGGCGCCAACCCAGACGACAACGTCGCCCACCTCCAATGCCCCGTAGCGATGGACACATATAATATCAGTCAGCGCGAACTGGTGCTGTATGGCATCGAGGATACGGTTTCCTTCTTTGATGGCCAATTTTGGATAGACTTCATATTCAAGGCGCAAGACATCCAACCCATTATGATGGTTGCGCACGCGACCTTCGAATGCCACGAAGGCTCCGCAGACAGGATCCACCAGACTGTTTCTCAGGGCAAAAGTATCGATGGGTTCAACCGTAAGTCGAAACATTTTCAACCCCCGGAAACAGGAGGAATGAAAACCACGGTGTCACCTTGTTTAAGCGGTTTATCCCAAGGTGCATACTCGTCATTGACAACCAGGTGGATTCGGTCTCGGGCGATGGGGAACCGATAGAGTAGGCTCAACTGATCAAACAAGTCTATCGGGTCTTGACCCTCCAATTGGAAAATCTCTTCGGTTTTTTTTGTGCATGTTCGAAAAAGAGCGAAGTATTCCAGCTTGATATCCAATTTTGTGTCCACTTCATGCATGTCGGATTATTCCTTTACAACTATGGGCTATCCGCCTAAGGCGTACATCGGTTGCGGGTTGTGTTCGGGGTGTAAAATCGGTTTCATGGCCATGACTTTTTCTAAGCTACCGGGGAATTCAACCGGTGATGTGTGCCGTAGGGAAATCCCCCCCGGACTCATCACGCATGCCCTTAAAACGCCCGTTGCCGATAGACGTAAACGCGAGCAGGTACCGCAAAATGCTTTGGACTCCGAAGCGATAAAACCTAATCGGGCACCGCATGCACTTTTATACAAGATGGCGGTAGAGTCGTATTCAGCGGCAACGAATTGCACTTCATAGTCCAACATAAGTCTGGATAACATTTCATCCGCAGACATAAATCGCTGTGCATGTCGATTCAGCTCCGGACCAATGCGCATATATTCCAAAAACCGTACTTCCAGACCGGAACGGGCGCTCCAAGCCGTGAAATCCGACAGCTCGTCATCATTGACTCCCCGCATGACAACGGTGTTTACTTTAACCTTGAAGCCCAAGCTAGCGGCCTTTTCAATACATCCCATCACCACGCGGAAATCACCACCACCTGTAATGGTTTCAAAGCGTCCAGGATCCAAGGTGTCCAAACTTATATTTAAATGTAACCAGTTGTGTTCTTTCAAAAATCCAAGATGCTTTGCCAGCAACTGCCCGTTGCTGGTTATGCCTTTTCGCTTAATGGGTAGATCTTCCAGGGCCTCAAGTATGCCACAGAATTCCGGACGGACCGTGGGCTCTCCACCCGTAACCCGTATTTCTTCAATGCCTGCATCTACTAGTTTTTTGCATAGTGCACCATACTCCTCTGGTTCCAACAATAAACCCTTAGGCGTAAACACAGCCTTTTCCGGCATGCAGTAAAAGCAACTATAATTGCATGCATCCGTTAACGACACTCTAAGTTTTCGCATAACCCTGCCATGCGAATCGATCAGGCGCGCGCGGGTGATTACCATGAATAGAAAATGCGGGGAAGTTTCACGTGCGAATTAGAAAGCAAAGGCTATACCAAAAGGCTATTGACCTTGGCTCATTATGAAACCACTTATATGCTAGTGAAAACGCTTAAGGTTATGCACCCAATGTGCAAACTGTCAATTTTGTAGCGCATTCTTGTCATTATGGCATGCGCGGCATATGCCTATGGCTAGGTGGTTTAGGTGTCAGTGTACTTACTTAATCCCAGCACCTCAATCGAATCAGGACCATTTCATCGAATAATACTCCGCTGCCTCCTTGGCTGCTTTTTTACCTGAACGCACCGCTTTATCAATGCCGGCACCTGAAAAACTTGTTCCCGATAAAAAAAATCCTGGCATCCTGTGTTCAAGCCAGTGCTCCAATGCCTTCAAGCCCCTTTCATGTCCAACAAATAATTGCGGTAATCCGCGTGTATGCCGAATACAAGGAAAATCTTTTCGTTCGCCTTTTGGATTCAGAATCTTCTGGATCACTTGCCCTGCAAATTTATGAATGGCCGCCTCGCCATGGAATACAATATTTGTGCGTCGCGCTCCTCCGAGCATGACCCGAATCAGTTCCAGTCCCTTCGGGCAACGCGCTGCGGCCATGCGTGAAGGAAAGACTACCGACAGCACTCCTTGGCCAGCATGTGACTGCAAAAGACATCCTTCCCCCTTGAATGTTCCCGCCAATGCGGGCTTATCCAATGTTGCATGCGCAATCACAATGGGTGCATGCGGAATACCGTTTAGAAAGGTTTGAAATTCATTGGGCCATGATGGGACTAATGACGCCAATCCATGCGAGGGCAAACAGCTGACTACGCCATCAAAGAACTTTTCACCCTTGCCTGTCTGGGACTCCACACAGAGGCCATAAAGAGACTCCCGAGTCAAGGCCTGTACCTGGTGGGAAAAACACAATTGCACTCCGCGCCGCTGCAGTTCAAGCGTTAAGGCGTCGATGATCCCTTGTGAACCTTCCTTGCAGGTGACGCTTTCAGGGTGGTTGGGTAACTTGGTTTTGTGCGCGCGGAATCGCTTCAACCCCTGTAAAAATATTTTTTTTCCAAACCCCATGGCCAGACTTCCAAACTGCCTTTCCATAGATTGAAGCTCCGGAAGATTGGCGGACATACTCATAGTGGCGGGATCACCAGAAAGAATTGCAGCGGAATATGGCTCCAGGAAACATTCCAGAAACTCCTCTCCGGTTCTTCTTCGGAAAAAATCGTGGACGGTATCCGCTTCCGGCCGCTTGCTTCTGGGTATAAACGGCTCCAACAGGAGTCGCATAAAACCAAGGGGAGAAATGAGGCATGAGGTTAAAAATTTCCAAGGGGATCGAGGTAAAGGAATCAGTCGTTCACCATCCCAAATGCCCATTGAGCCGCCCTGTGAAGCAGGGATGAGCATGGGACCCAACCCAGCTAA
>JAYUHW010000034.1:0-3709 GCA_043766615.1 Fibrobacteria bacterium
CCCCAACTAACCCGAAGTGGCTCAATGAAGAGAACAGTCCTAAGAAAATACCCACAGTAGCAAAGGCTTTTTTGTTTTTAGCTGCATTGGGCGCGCTCATTGTTTGTGCCTTAAAGTTCATTCAGCGAGGCTGAGTGCAGGCCTAGTAAAATAGTCCTATTTTATTGGTAGAAAATAGGACTATTTTAGGGTCAGGGGTTACCATGCCATTTCTGAAAAATCGAGAAGTAAAGCGTCCGATGGTTGGATTCAGCCTTAAGCCCTTCAAGGTTCTGGCACTGGGTATAGCTCTGTTCGTATCAGGATTAAACGCCCAAACAGCCGAGTTGCTCTGGCCGCAGGGTGCCCCTGGGGCTTTGGGCACGGCCGATGGCGATAAGCCTTCCGTCCTGCTCTATCCTGCCTCTGGATCCAAGCTCAACGGTGCAGCGGTAGTGATTTGTCCCGGTGGTGGTTATGGGTATTTGGCTGGGAATTATGAAGGCGTGGATGAAGCCATTTGGATGAACACTTTGGGCGTCTCCGCCTTTGTGCTTAAATATCGATTGGGTCCCAGCTATCATCATCCCATTGAAATGAATGATGCGCAGCGCGCGCTAAGGTGGGTACGGGCCAATTCCGCACGGTTTAAAATCGATGTCAAGCGTGTTGGTATCATGGGCTTTTCAGCCGGTGGCCATTTGGCGGCGACAGCCGCGACCCATTTTGATTCCGGAGCGCCAGGTGCTGTGGATCCCATCGATCGGAATTCCTGCCGCCCGGACTTTTCCATTTTGATCTATCCGGTCATCACAATGGCCGATCCTTATACGCATGTAGGATCACGCACCAACCTGCTCGGAAATGCGCCTAGTGCCGCTTTGATTAATCTTCTCTCCAACGAAAAGCAGGTAACGACTAAAACCTGCCCGGCCTTTTTAGTGCATGGAAAGGATGATGCCGGTGTAAATGTGGCCAACAGCCAGATGTATTACGACTCATGCCTTAAAGCCAAAGTGCCCGCGCAACTGAATCTCTTTGATCATGGGCCACATGGATTTGGCATGGGGGGCTACAGTGGTAATGCGAAGCTGGACACTGGTCTAGCATCCTGGCCCTGGTTATGTGCCGCCTGGTTAAGAAATCAGGGGATGTTAACGGTACCCACTACTTTGCATCCGCAATCCCTTGCGACTGGAAAGCCTCTCTCCACTTCGCCAGGCGCCTTCAATGATAAATTTGACTTTCTGGGACGCTTTCATCGTTTAATCCGCCGATTATAGGTCCAAGACATAGACCATTTGGCCCTTTCCATTCTAGATAGTGTATCATTCAAATATGTTACAGGTTTTTGCAGCATCCAAGTATGCCACGGAATTGGAATTCATGTACGCGACCATTCTTGCGGCAGGAAAAATTCTATTAGCCGGTAAGGAAATGGGTCCGGAAATCGCCTACAAGTCCGACAATTCCATTGTCACCCAAGTCGACCATGCCTGCGCCGTTTTTCTAGACCGTGAAATCGAAAAAAAATTTCCCAGTGACGCCATTCTCAACGAGGAAACCTACTCCCTAAACAAGGCCAGCGCACCTTGGCTGACCGCTAAACGCTGCTGGCTACTGGACCCATTGGATTCCACTTCGAGTTATATACTGAACGGCCAGCATTATGGCATCCTGCTTGCCTTGGCTTTGGATGGAAAGCCGGTGGTCGGCATGACCTACAAGCCGGAGCTGGGCGAACTGTATTTTGCAGCGCAAGACGAAGGCGCCTATCGGGCCTTTGCAGGTCCCCAGCCTGATCTTGTGAAAGTGTTGCCAGTTAAAGTTTCTCCTTTAACTAAACTGAATCTTATCCTTTCCCATGGACGGCAGAAAACGCCGGAATTGATCGACCTGCTAAAACGACTGGGCAACCCCGCCTGCCATCGGATGAATGGATCTTTAAAAATCAACGAAATAGCCAGGGGCGAGTACACGGCTTTTGTTTCTCCGCCGCAAAACCCCATGGCCTTATGGGATTTAGGGGCTACGCAAGTGATTCTGGAAGAAGCGGGTGGTAGGGTAACGGACCTCAAGGGTCACCCATTGAATTTTCGGGATCCCAACCTTGTGATGACGCATGGAATCATCGCTTCCAACAGCGTGACCCATGGTACCATCTTGGATAAATTAGCTGCTACGTCCAGGTAACACCTGAATTCCCGACTTAGAGTTCCAATTGCAGAGCGAGCTTATGAAAGCTGAGTTTTTCCTGTCCGGGATAGGTACCGATTTCTTCGGCTACGTACACATAGCTAAAGTAAAGGATATACCCAAAACGAAGGCCGAAAGTCGGGTACCCATCGTTAAAGCCCATCGCCACGTAGCTGACCGGGCGCTTGTGCATATAGCCCTCAATGGCCACACCTGTTTTGATCTGCTTGAACCATGGCGTGCCGGGCAGGAGGAAACGTTGGAAGTCCAAATTGACGATGAGTTTGTTTTCCAAGTCCTCGACCAGATCCAGATTGCGATGATAGGTTAATCCAAGATTGATATCGGGCCGGACAAAGCTGGCGTCCATGATAGTGGGAAAATCCAGCAATGAAATGCCTGCCGTCCAATTCTCGTCCACAGCTTTTTCAGCTCCCAGATTTACGCCAAAGGCTTGCTTGGTTTCGGCGATGTCACCGGCGACACCAATTTTTTTGAGCTTGTCCGTCCAGCCATGATCGGGTTTTTCCCACGCCTGTTTCACCTTGTAGAATGCGTCATCGGTGGTTCCCACCAAGCGGCTGGGCAAGGCCAGTCGATAGTAATATTTGAGTGCGAACCCGAAATTATAACCCTCCGGCGCCTGATATCCACGCCCCACAGTTACGATCAAATCCGAAAGCGCGCCCACTCCGGGAACGGGCGTCACCACCGCTTTGCCAATGGTTAGGTCATAGCGCGTGTCGATTAAAGCAGCGACGGAAGTTCCCTGGAAATTACCGTACAGCATGCTGGTTTGTGAGAAGGGCGCCCATTTGTTGTCCACTTCGCCTATTCGGGTCAGCAAGGAATCGGTGCTGTTCAAATACTTGTAGTTCTTGGCAGCCCAAGCGGCATAGTCCAAGAGAATGGAATTCAGTCCAATATCCGCGACAAAGCCACCGCCGAGTTTATTTTCTCCACCCAGCGCTGCCGGGTTGAGAAACAGGGAGCCTACACCCTTTGAAGACGCCACACCGGTGCGGCCCATGGCTTGTGATTGCAAATCACGGTACTGTGGGCCTGCTTCTGCAGCTGCAAGGGAAGCGCCAGCCAGCAAGGCACTGACCAATAGCCGAGAAGTGGAAAGGGAAGATTTCACGTTGCTCATTTTATATCCTCGTCAATCCAGCCATCGCCATCATTATCGATTCCATCCGCTATTTCTTCATCAATACCTAATACTCCATCCGTCCATTCCGAATTTGGGGGGCGGACATGAATCCAGATATGTTTAAAGTGACAGGCTAGATCCACAATCAACTTGGTGGCAGACTCCGTGCGAGCACCCAGGCCAACTTGTGCCTTAAATGCCGGGTCCAGCTTGTCATAGTCCTCCAAGCAGTTTTTGTTAGGTCCTTCTCCGATGAATTCCGAATAATAAAGCTTCAAGGTGTCTTCTGCAGATCGTTGCGGGTTTGAACCCGTGCCGGACTTAGCCAGGTACAGCCGATGTTCTAGGGAGCCAATGCAAAACTGCCGAGATAGCGGGGCA
>JAYUHW010000035.1:0-1819 GCA_043766615.1 Fibrobacteria bacterium
GAACAGTCCAGTGCCGGAAGTGGACATGAGAACAGTATCGATTACGATTTTCACCTTTTCAAGCCGGGGTTGGGAGAGAATGCGAACTAAAGCCTGCACCATGCGTCGGCTCCCGACCGCGCCGATTTTGATGGCGTCCGGCAACAAATCCTCCAAGAGAAAATTGATCTGTTCTTCGAGAAAATCCGGTTCCAAAGTTTTGACTTTGCGAATGCCCAAGGTGTTTTGCACCGTCAGCAAGGTAGGCACGGCCATGCCATACACGCCATGTTGATGGAAGGTTTTCAAATCCGCTTCCAGCCCTGCGCCACCGCTGGGATCCGAACCGGAAATGGTCAGGACGACGGGTTGTGAGTGGGGTGTGTGAGCTTGCTTGTCCAAGCCCTAATATTACTTATTAAAGGTCTATTCCGGAATGAACCGACTCGCCCAAGCCCTGACTTGCTTCCCATTCAAAATATGGAATTTGCGCAAGCGGAGCAAGGTCTCAGCGCTGAAGGAAGCCATGGGAACCCACACCAGGCGGCGGTGGAATTGCTCGGCCATATTTTTCATCCTTAAACCGGGTTTAACCAGACTGACGTAGGCCAGGGACTTCTCCCGACTGTTGAGCAAGGCGCCATAAAGAAGTTGTTCGGCCAAATTATGGAAGCCGAATTCTCGTGCTGGGAGCGTAAAGACATCCGCTACGGGCCGCGGGGGAAAGAGCAGGCTCAGGCCACCGTACTCGGCTTCGGAAATGCCAGGGCCAATCAGTTTGGCAAGCGGATCGGTGGCGTAAAAAGTCAGCGTGGATTCTTCAGCATGCTCGGCATACCAAGTGGTGCGTGAAGGGTAGCGTTCATCCCGGCCTTCGTCAAATAGGATCACGACGGTATCCATGCGCCCCTTGGCGGGTGGGATCTCTTTAACATAAATGTTGCCAGTGTTCCAATTGCGCAAGGTCTCGCGCATATCGATGCCGTCTTTTAGCGAGGAAGATAATTTTTCGGTACGGGCAAAGGCTTGCAGATCCAAATCTTGCGAACGACGACGAATGGCTTGGTTGAATCCTTCGATGCGATTGTCTTCGGGTGTATGCGAGCACATGCCGCGTGCATCCCAATTGTAGCGATACTGGCGCTGGCGCTTCGGGTCCGGATCTTTTTTAAGCGTAAGGGTTTTCCAAACCTTGGGCTCATCTTCAAGCAGATTAAAAGCCTCGACGGGATCGTTTTCTCCCGGCGGAAGAATATGGTCGCGACCGACTTCCAATTGCGCTTGGCTAGATTCCATAGGGTCGAAAAAGGGATAAAATCGGCCCGCCTCCATGACTTTTGCTGCAAAGGAATTTCCGAATACGCCCTTGGCCGCAGCGACGATATCGAGAAGATCCGGTGTGAGCCGCCGTTGTTGAACGGTTAGGTTGCGCAAAAAAATCAGCGCGGACTGTATCTTCTTAACGGATACGGCATTGGCATCTTGTTTATCGGATAGGAACTGATTCCGGGTTTCGATGAAAATCTTTTTCACCAAATCCAGGTAGTCCATAGGCAACGACATGGGATTCTGCCGCTCCTTTTCCATTTCACCGGCATAAAAGGGAAGTTCCCCGAGCGCAAAATAAAGTTGGCCGGGTTTGATGGGAAAAACTTTTGTTTCCACCAAACTGTCCTGGCTTGGCGGTAGTGTTTTGGGGCGGGATCCGGCGCGGTACAATTCTTCCAGGGCAATCAGCAAAGGGAAGTCGCAGAGGAAAAGGATGCGGGAATAGTGCGATTCCAATTCCTGGAGATGTGCAAATGTCCGGAGACTCCGGTGTTCCAGGCGATCGTCTTTT
>JAYUHW010000036.1:0-9753 GCA_043766615.1 Fibrobacteria bacterium
GCGAGAGACAAGCTCATTCGTGGAAATATGCGTTTTGTAGTAAAGGTTGCACTGCATTTTCACAATGTCCCCATTCCCATGCCAGACTTGATTAGTGAAGGTGCGCTTGGACTTATAAAAGCCATTGAGAGCTATGATTCTTCGCGGGGTATTAAATTCATTTCCTACGCTGTTTGGTGGATACGCAGTTATATCATGCGATCGGTTCAACAAAGTGGCGCCCTAATTCGAATCCCCTCTAATCAATTGCTAAGAATCAGTAAAGAAAACCGGAGCTTTACCAAATCCAGAATGGCGAACGATGAGGTGCGCCAAATAATGGAGATTTCACGGCCCGACAGAAATGGTGAAGAAGGTTGGAACAAAATCAGAAACGGACAAAGCCTAACCGAATCCACGGAACAAGAGAAGGAGCTTTCAGACTACAATCTGACATGGACACTTCAATCCGCCATTTCGGAATTGTCCTCTCGAGAAGCGTATGTGGTGCGAAATCTTTATGGCCTCAATCAGGAAGAAGCCAATACATTGGACCAAGTCGCATCGGAAATCGGTGTGTCCTCAGAGCGAACAAGACAAATAAAATTAAAAGCATTGGAAAGGCTAAAAATGCATGTAGGATGTAGGGCAATGGCTGGCATTAATCATTTATGAACTGTGATCGTGGATAATTTAAATACAGGCCCGTCAATTCAAGCGAACTTTGGTCCGCCACTCTTTCGCGGGTTACTTTTCTTTATGGCCCTAATTTATCTGTTGCTGGTTATTCTAAATGAATATAGGATTGGATTGGCTTATCGTTATGTGCCTGGCCCACTCCTTTATTTTTCCCAAATTGCAGGATTATTTCCTGATGCGAAGGATATGGATGTTGAATTTCGAGCCGAGGGTTGGTCCTGTGATGATGGTTTATTTCGCGAACTGGACGTGAGACCCTTTTTTCCTATCCAATCTGATAATAAGGAAAACCGGTTTGAGCGGGCCCTCTTTTTCTACCACGGAAACTCGAAAGTATTGGCGAGTCTGGCAGGTTACATAACTCGCCATCAAAATATCCTAGTTGAAAAAGAAGGGGGAGATAGCCGTCCCTATTCATCTGGAAGAATTGGTGGTGTTAGGCTTGTCAGCGCATATAAACCCATTCCCGCATTGTCCGAAAATGCCGTCCGGTACCACAGAATGCCCCTTTCCGATTACCCAAATACTCAACTGCGAACTTGGTACGAAACTCCAAGTGAAATTATTTGGAAAAGATGCCGGTCAAACTTTTAGTTCCGATCAATTATTTTCATAGAGTTTGGAAAGAATTTTTCCAGCCACTACCGATGATTAGGTTAGCGTTCATGCGTATTTTCCTCCCCTTGGCCATTCTGTGTTTTCTGAGTTCAAGGCTTTTACACCCTGGTGAATGGCTGACAAACCAAGGGTTTCATATTCAGAATTTGGGCCATAAAGATTGGAGGCAGCCGCTTTATATTCCAACCGTTTCACTATTTACGGCTGTTGTAATATGTATAATGACAACATTAAGTGGTCTTTTATTATCTATTGGATTAAAAAGTCGGGCAGCGGCGGGAATATTTACTATTAGTTTGGTATACTTGGCGCTGGCCGATCGCTTGGAAACCTTTACAGTTGGTAAAATTGGCGCAGTGCTGGCGCTCGCTCTTTTTATGACGCCTTCTGGAAGCACTGTCAGCCTGGATGCATGGATAAAAAATCGACATTTAGGGGTAAATGAAAATAAAAAAGAAAAACGGATCACATGGGGAAATATCCGGTTTTTTCAGGCTCTGATTTTAATTCTTTACTTTGCCTCCGGCTTAAGTAAAATGCGGGGGGACTGGCTGCACCATGATCATGTACTTTGGACGCATATCCATGATTCCTACCAAACTCTGCCCGCCTTTTGGGTAGCCCAGCACTTCCCAAAAAGAGGGTGGCATTTACTGCAATATATCGTTTTGGTTTTTGAAGTCGGGGCCCCAATATGGTTCCTGTGTCCCTATACCCGGCGTGCGGCGTTATGGTCCGGTTTGGCGATGCATACCTTCATTGGCCTGTGTTTCGGACCAGTGGTTTGGTTTGCCTTATTGATGATGCTTTTGCTCATCGGATGCTTTGGTTCAGAGATCTTTCTAATACAATTACTGCGTCAAGGAAAATTCGTAAACACCAATAGACAATGAGTTTCCCTTGACTTTGCAATAAAAATTCAATGCGCTGATTTTAAAAACGCCAATATCTCCCTGCTGTCCTGCGCCGTTAAATTGGCACGTACACGCATGTGCATTGAAATTACCTCCCATTGTGCGTCATCGTACATGCTGGGGGTGCGAGAATTATGGCAGCGGATGCAATTCTGCGCCCAAAGTTCTGGACCTTTGGATAGGGATGCGGCCTCTGCACTGACAGGAGCTTGCCCTTTTGACATTGAACATCCGGTGGACAAGCATGCCATCGTCGCTAAAACCAAAGAAGTGAGACCTGTTGTAATCCAACCAAATTTGTTTTTCATATTTTGCTCCATTTTAAAATCCAGTAATGAATTCAGCTTTAAAGGCGTTGCCGTTTGCTTCGCTGGCGTTCTTTCGATCGATTTCATATTCAGTTTTTATTACCACATTCTGGTAAATCCAATAATCCAGGGCAAAGGCATATCTCAATTCGTCATACCCTACCGAGGTTTCTTTCTGGTTGAGCATATCAAAGCGTATACCAGCCTCTAGTTTTTGCAGGTATTCGTTTTTGAGATATTCGGGACGATAGGAAAGAGAGGCGTAGCCACCGTTTCTTCGATTATTAAAGGTCTTTGGTCCAAATCCAAAAGCGGAATCCGCATCGTACATTACATTGTCAACATGTTGCCATACCCATTGGCCGCGGATATTGAGCTGACCCTCAATGCTTCGCGACTCACAAATGGCGTTTACATCCACACTTTGTAATAGAGCCTTGATATTTGTCGCTTGCGGACCCACGTCAGAATTCTGTATGCCATAGCCTATTTCGAAATGGGGTATAGGCATAAATCCAATCCGCCCACCGGTCGCCATATTATTATTCTTGTTACTCAAGTCGTCGAATTCAAGCGTGCCATATGCCAAGGAGTCTTCCATATTCAGCGTGGGAGGATTCACCAGGTAAAGTGAATATTCAAATTTTACCGGACCAGCGGGGATTCCGCCGCGCAGTTGCAATCCCAATTGCGATTCCGGCAGTAAACCGTCGTATACGGCAAGTGGCTTGTCCGCAAAGCGATTGACCCAGCCCATGTGCTGGCGTTCTACGAAGAAGTTCATGGGAATGAGAAAGCGGCCTGCTCCCAATGTCATATAGTCATTTAAAAGGTAGGAGACTTGGGCGACCTCCAAATTCACGGTGGATTCACTACCTTCCAATTGAAGTTCAATTTCGCCTTCGAAGAGAATGCGATCGCTTATCTTCCAAAGCAGGAGTGGATTGAAGGCCGCACCGAAAGCGTTTTGGCGGTTTCCACCGCTCACCTTTTCGCCTTCAAATTTTGCGGTTCCATAGCCACCAATGAGCATTTTTGTCGTTCCGGGTTCGGATTCCTTGGCCATCTTTTTGACATTGAAAAGTTCTTGATCAAGGTCGTTCACAGCTTCTCTGATATCCTTTAGCGCCGTGGCCATCGAATCCGAATTGTTCTGGCCCATAGCTTTGGAATTATCCGCCTCCTGATTCAGATGATCGGCATCTTTTATGGTCATTTTATCTAAAGCAACCATTTTTCCGGATGGAGTGTTGGTAGCATTAGCGGTGGTCGCATTGTCCGTGGGTTTTGGAGCCAAAGTGCGAATATAATGGATCACCTGCCACCTTTGGTTCGTGGTGAGAATATCACGGAAGTACGGCATGGGTGTATTGCCATTGGTGATTTTCCAAAACAGGCCGCCATCGCTTTCGCTCCACATCTTAGGACTGGACAGGATTCCAGGATGGTGATCCAGGGCTCCGGCGGCAGGGCCATCTCCATTTCCCAAAGAACCATGGCACGCCACGCAATTTGTTGAAAAAAGTTGTTTGCCTGTGGCGATGGTTTTCTCATCGGCGGGTAAGGGGTTGCGATTTCGCGATGCACCCGAAGGAGCGCTCCAATGATGCTCTTCCATTTTCACCGACATCTGTGCAGAGGTTTCGGCTGAAAGTATGGCAACGGCCAATAGGACGGTGGCCAATGGGTAGGTACTCGGTCCGGAGTTTTTCATCATAATCAATCCTTTCAATTCGTTTTGTAAGAAGGCCACAGGGCGACACTCCAGAATTATTTTGTAATTCTTTTAAAAGCGATACACTCGCCAACTGTGGTTAAAGCCCAACTAGGTATAATCAAGTGAATTCGACCAAACTTGGGAATTCGCTAAGCATCAACTAGCCAGATACTTGACATAAATATCAGAGGTGTTATGACTCATCTTCATTTGAGCCTAACCTAGGTTTATCCGGTATGCAGAACAAGATTTATTTTCTGTGGAAAAATTAATGTTATAGAACGAAGATTAGTCTGCCCTATGATTTTCCTATTGGCCGTCTGTATTCCATTCATATATATTCACTGTGAACAAACTGAAAAGAGGTCCATTGTGAATACTTGCAAATCATTTTTATGTAGCGCTTTTGGAGTGCTGGTTATGCTTAGCCAATTATCGGCCAAAACTTCCTGTCCAAGCGAAGTTCTAGCGACCGCAGATAAGGCGTACCCGGGGGTTAAAATTTCCTCCTGCAAATTGGAAAAAGAAGATGGGAAAATGCAGTACGAAATAAGGTTTAATACCAAGCGCCTCAATAAAACCGAGCTCGACATTTCTCCCGAAGGAACGCTAATCCAGACCGAAGTGCAGATCGGTGTCAGGAGGGTACCCAAAGCCGTGCTCAAGGGCTTTGCCGAAAAATATCCTACCATGAAGGTGAACCGGGCCTTGAAGCAAACTAAGGAGCAGGGGGGAGTTCATTACGAACTGGCTTTCAAGGATAAGATCACCAAGCATGAAGCCACCTTCAATGAAGATGGCACATTTGTCGATGAAGAATAGCCGTATCAGCTTTTGCTTGCCAGACGTAGATGGCAAGGCCAAAAAACATTTTAACATCAATGAATGACGCTCGATCCACTCCCCTTAAGGATTTTGTAAACCATAGGAAGGTTGAAGAGCAGTAGAAAACTTGAGGTTGCAAATCCGCCGATTACGGCGATGGCAAGTGGTTGTTGCATTTGGGAGCCGGCACCAAGACCCAAAGACAAAGGCAGCAAGGCGGATACTGCGGCCAGCATGGTCATGAGGATGGGACGGGTACGCACTTTAACGGCTTGCACTAATGCATCGTCTAGGCTCATGCCTCTTGACTGATTGATATGCACATAATGCATGAGGAATACCGCATTTTCGGCAACGATGCCGATAATCATGATAAGCCCCACAAAGCTGGAAACATTGAAGCTAACCCCGGTAATCCACAATGCCGCGACAACACCGAAGAGCGACATCGCATTAATAATCAAAATGGAAACGGGAACGGCAAATTCCCGGAACTCAATGAGGAGCACAGCAAATACCAAAAGGACCGCGACAAGGGCCACCCACATCAGACCTAGGAAGGATTCCTGCTGGGTCTCATAGAGTCCACCATATTCAATAGACATGCCAGGTGGCAAGTGTAATTCCCGCTTGAGCAGTGCCTGGATTTCGGCAATCGTACTACCGAGGTCGCGCCCTTCGATACGCGCCGTTACCGCGACAAAAGGTCGCAACCCATTTCTACGCAGCTCCGCTTGCCCAGGAACCACTTCGAAGGTGGCGATGCGGCTTAAGGGAATAGGTATGGCAGCCGTATTCAGCAGAACAAGGCTTTTAAGTTTGTCCATATTTTTCCGGTACGCATCGGGGTAACGCACGCGAATGGGGATGAGCTTTTCTCCGATTTGTACATGCGAATCTGCCCGGCCCGACTGAATGAGTTGCAGATTTTCCGATACCTCTCCGGGAGAAAAACCCGCTAAGCCGGCTTTCCTTTCATCGATATGGATTAGAAAAGACGGCCCGGAAATCACAATGCCAGAGAATGCGTCCACCACACCGTGTACGGTTTCAATTTTTTTCTTCACTTGCTTGGCGACGTTCTGAACCAAGGCTTGATCCTCACCAAATAACTTAATCTCGATCGGGAGCGGGTTATTGGCGAGATCGCCGATAACGTCCGCCATCAATTGGCCGAAGTCTACGCGCAGGGCAGGAAGGCTGCCTTCAATTTTACTTCTGACCTCCGAAATCACCTCCTCGATTTTCCGGTTTCGATTTTTTTTGAGTTTGATGGTATAGTCCCCGGAATTCGGTTCGGTAAGGAAGAACCCCAACTGAGTTCCAGTTCGGCAGGAATAGGACTCTACCTCTGGAACGGCCATGATGATTTTGTCCACTTGCGCAAGCACCCGGCCCGTCTCAGCCAAAGACGTTCCTGGAGGAGACTCATAATCCATTATAAAAGTTCCTTCATCCATATCCGGGAGAAAACCGCTACCCACATTTTTGTAAATAAGCCACGAGCACCCCAGAATTACTAATGCGGCAGGCGCAATCAGCCAGCGAAACCGCAAAAGCCAGTGCAATAATTTTTCATACCGGGCTCCCAGGGCAGCATTTCGCCCTTCCTTTTCCCGCTCTCGTTCCACATCCCGTTTCCCAATGAATTTGGAAGCCAGTAGTGGCGTTAAGGTAATGGAAAAAAGAAAAGACAAAGTCAAGGCGATGACCATGGTAATAGAAAGGGGCGCGAAAAAGCTACCGGTTAGGCCTCCAAGAAATGCCAGTGGGACATAAATAACCAGCGTGGTGGCTGTGGAGCCGAGTATCGCTCCAAACATTTCCTTTAGGGAAAGGTCCGCAGCTTTTTGAAAACCTTGGTGCGAAACCGCTTCTGAAGTTGTGCCCTGGCCCATATGAAAAAAAATGTTTTCCAGAACTACGATGGAATCGTCGATAAGGAGGCCTACCGCCGCGGCAATTCCACCTAAGGTCATGATATTTACGGATTGACCCATAACATGTAGAATGGCCAAGGTAGCGGCCAAGGTACAGGGTACCACCAAAGCGACTACTAAGGTGACCCGCCAACTGCGCAGGAACAGGAACAGGACGAACATGGCCAGCGCCATGCCTATGAGAATACTGTCCTTGGTTGAGGAAATGGACCCTCGAATAAAATCGCCTTGATCGTAGAAATTTTCAATATGCACATCGGGCGGTAGCTTTAATTTTTCGAAGCGAGCCTTTATTTCCGCTCCGATGCGTACCGTGCTTCCTTTCGGCTGCTTCATTACCGTAATCAGTACAGCCTCTCCACCCTGGGCCGTTGTGCGAATCAATTCATCTTGAATGGAAGTCTTAACTTCCGCTACCGCCGAAACTGGAATCGGGACACCATTTTTTATCGCGACTGTCGAACTGAGAATTGCGTCTAAATCGGTTAGTGTCTCTGAAGCCAAGGTTAGATAAATCTGATAGTTGTCTTCTAGTAGCCCGGAAGCACTGACCTGATTGGACTTGGCGATGGCATCGGAAACCTGACTGGCCGTAATCCCGTAACTCTGAAGTTTGGCGGGCAGACACGCCACCAGATATTCCCTGGTTTTGCCCCCAATGATTTCCACCTTCGCTACTCCCGGTACTCGCAGCAAGTCCGGGCGCACCTGGTAAAGGGCCATATCCCTGAGCTCCACTAGGCTCCTCTGGGAAGAGGCAAGGCTATAACCCATAACCGGAAAAACCGACACCGTCATTTGTTCGGCCTTAACGGATGCTGCAGAAGGCAGCGTATTCCGGATATCGGAAATCTTTCCTTGTAAAGTCTGTAGCGATTGTAAAATATTTGAGTTCCATTCCAGAAACAAAGAAATTTCGGTCGATCCCCGCCCGGTAATCGATCGCACTTCCCGAACCCCCGAGAGTGAACTGGCTACTTCCTCCAAGGGTTTGGTAACCTCAACCATCATTCGTTCCACCGGCTGTTCCCCGTTATCCGCTAGAATAGTGATGCGTGGAAAAGTGATATCAGGAAAGAGTGAGACGGGCATTTGCTTAAAGAGGACTAGGCCTGACAAGGCAAAAAGCACAATCAAAAAAAGAAACGCCTTGGCGTGCCGCCGCAAAAAACCTATCGGGGAGAAGCTGTCCATCATGGGACTGGATGGACTTTGGTGGAATCAGCCATTCCATGTTGGCCCTGCACGACGACTTTAGCACCAGCCACTAAGCCATCTGCCATAACTTCAATTCTTGTTCCTTGGACCGCACCTGCCTGTACCGTGACACTATGCGCTACTGTATCGGCGCCAACCGTTACTAAGGAATAGGAGCCATCCTCGTCATTTCTTAAGAGCGCGGCCTTTGGGGCCAAAAGTACCCGTGGACGGGTTGAAAGTATGATTCGCGCTTCCCCGAACATATCCGTCTTGAGCAGATTTTGTATACCGATATCGGATCCTTTGGTAGGGGTAAATTTTAAGCGGATGGAGAGGGTTTGACTCAGCGCTTGAATTTGCGGCAAAATGGCATCGACGCGAGCATTGAAATCCTTGCCGGGAAGACTTTGTAAACTGACTACAACTGCTTGTCCAACACGAACGGCACCAACATTGGTAAGCGGCACCTCCGCCTGGAAGTCCAAAGTACTGAGATCGAGGATGCTCATTAGATTTTCATTTTCCGAAACCTGCTCCCCTTCCTGAACCAAGCGACTGGAAACAACGCCACCTTGTTTGGCTCGCAGGGAAACGGTACTCTGGGTAGTACGGGCCAGCTCCAAGGCCCGCTGTGCTTCACTTTTTTCCGCTTCCGAATGGGCCTCGCGAAGCAATGTCTCGGCGCCATCCATCGCTGATTCCGACTCTTTGGTACGGATTACGGCCACGACCTCACCAGGCTTAACGGACATTCCTTCCGTTGCCTTTAGGCTTAAAATCTTACCTGCAAACGGGGAGGCGATGTTTTCGCGTTTTAATACATCGGTTTTTCCGGTGGCGATAATACAATCCACTATGGAGCCAACGATAAGCGAGTCCAATTTGACATCGACGACGGGGGCCGCTCCGGCACCTGATCCATTTTCTTCGTCCGCTTTATCACGTTTCACACAGCCCAGCGATAAGACAACACACAGGCAGGCAAGGAAAATGAATTTTGGCATTGGGTTCACGCGCTGCTCCTTAAGGATCGTCATTCCAGTTTTCATTATTTTCACCATAACTTAGTGGGCATCGAGTCGCTTGAGCTTCGCACTTAATATGCGAAGGTCGGCCTCAGCTTGTATCAATGACATTTGCGTATCCAACCAAAATCGGTGGGCCTCCAAAACTTCCGAGGCAAGCCCGGTACCTCCGGCATATTTAGATTTGGTGAGTACAAAATTATCTTTGGCCGTGGCGAGGTTGTTGTGTAGGGCATCCCGATGATCGCGGGCCGCCACCCATTGTAGACTGGTTTTTTGATGTTCGGCGCGAAGCGCTCGGATTTGCGCCAGTCCCTGCCACTGCGCGTTTTCAAGCGCAAGTAAACTCTGGCGAAGATGGGTTTGCGTGAGTCCCCAAGTGAAAATTGGCATGTCCACATGTAGCCCCACCGAAGCTCCCAGCATATTGGCCCGGTCCTGACTGGGCACTTTTAAATTGTCTATGGATGTCAGTAGTCCCAAATCTCCGGCTACGGAAATGGTCGGCTTCCATTCACTGCGCGCAGC
>JAYUHW010000037.1:0-13727 GCA_043766615.1 Fibrobacteria bacterium
TGCATTTGATGAATAGCTTCCCGTGTAAACCCGCAGCCTGCAAAAGCATGGCAATAAGCCTCCAACTTGAGATCCATGGAATCCATGATCACCCCGTCAAAATCCAAAAAGAGTAGCTGCGGTCTAGGCATGGTTATCTGGGGAGGGCGGCCGTTTTTTGTTCAAAACGGGCTTGGTAATTGGTGACTAAACTGTCGGCGGCCAAAGCCTTGTAACTGGCAATTCCATTCACTTCCGCGGTGACACTGCCTACCCGGTCGGGTGGGTCTGGATGGGTGGACAGCCAGCCAAATCCTGTACCCGGATATCGGCTAAAAAATTTTGCGATGCCCATGGGGTTTCGATGAACATAGGCTACATGCTTGGTACCATATTCATCGGCTTCAGCCTCATTGGTTCGCGTAACCTTGATGGCTGCCAGCTGGAAAAAGCTTCCCGCCACAAGCTGTGTCAACTTACCGGCGTCATTGCCCAACAAAGCTTGAAAAAGCAAAGACAACGCGGCATCCTTGGCCATGGCATCGCGATAATGGTGCTGGGTGACATGGGCAATTTCATGGCCCAGTACACCAGCCAATTCGGACTCGTCTTTCATTTTTTTGATAATGCCGGTGTAGATATAAACATAGCCGCCCGGGACTGCGAAGGCATTTTCAATGGCTGTATCGACCAAGGTAAAAGTGAATGGATAACCGGGCTTATCCCCTTTTGGAATAGCAGCCACAATTTCCTTTGCCAAATCGATAACATAATTCTGAAAGGCTAGTTTCTCGGGGGTGTTGGCTTGGTAGATAGGATAATGCACCTTGATGCTGTCCACCGTACGCAGCTGCAAATCAAACTCCGCGCCCAATTTCATTTCATCCCCTTCAGAAATCAAAAGCGCACCCGTTGTCCCAAAAAAGTCACAAGAACAACGGGTGAGCAATACCGCAGCTATCAGCACCGGTATCAGGTTTTTAATTTTCCAGGTTTTCATTTTTTCATTCTCCCATTTCAAACTTGCAGCCTATCGAATGTCCTAGTCAGCACTTTTGGCATGATACATTTTATAGTAAACGGCAGCATGCATTCCAATCGTCAAGGGAAACCAAAAGCAATATCCCCAGTTCTGCGGATAGGCCGTCACGTATTGGAAAATTTCCGTCGAATGGTGTCCAAATGG
The DNA here is from genome assembly GCA_043766615.1 of Fibrobacteria bacterium. Lineage (GTDB taxonomy): Bacteria > Fibrobacterota > Fibrobacteria > UBA11236 > UBA11236 > Chersky-265. The sequence goes on from JAYUHW010000037.1 coordinate 1,166, forward strand.
CAAATGGGGATTGGCCATGAATATGCGATACTCGGTGGAAAAAACAGAGGTCAATCCATACGTGTTCCAGAAAATCAGCAAAGTGCGATACAAACCGCTTTCAGGCCTATATTTGACATAGAGCCCCACGGCTCCCAATCCGGTAATAATTTCACTCAATCCAACCGGAGCTGCGAATTCCGAAGGCACATACCCGCCGTAAATGGCCAATAAAAAATGCAGTCCCATTAAGCGCGTTGTTTGCCAGAGCAGCAACTCTTTCATCGGAATCGCTTCCACTTTGCCACTGAGCCGACCCTTGAACAAAAGATCCGCTACGAAAAGTATCCAAGGAAGTTGTCCAACCAGCAGAAAAATAGCCGGGCTTTTCCAATCCAGATAATCCCAAAGATTCAGCAGGAATGCCAGGTTCAAGAAAAGGAACCAAGCCAGCATCCACCAAACCTTACGACCAAAATGCGCAGGCATGAATACAAAGCCGAGCAAAGAGGAACCATAAAGAACAAGATCCGGCACCAATTTGTCTGCCCGATCGATTTCAGAAATCCATTCCAACACGGAATTCTCCAGGTCTATAATTGGTCAAGACTGCTGAGAACCAAGGAACACGCTTCCTGAACTTGGATACCCTTGGCTTCCAACTGATGCTCGAGGGCGGGATTTTCCGCACCGGGATTGAAAATGATTTTTGGAATGCCACAGGTTTCTAAAGCCGTTGCCAGGGCAGTGCTGCGTTCAGGACCAAGATAGACGCTGAGCACATCGATTCCCTTCGGCAAGGAAGCCAGATTTGGGTAGACGTGTAGACCATCAATTGTGGTCAAAGCAGGATGTACCGGGAATACTTCATGGCCCTTTAAGTGCAAACGCTTGACCAACATGTTACTGCTGCGATCCGGATTATCCGAAGCTCCAAGAATCGCGACTTTTGATAAAATGGTCATTGGCTTACCCCGATTGAAAAAATACGTTAGCGAGAATGCTTGGGTCCGCGGAAAAATCCGAAAAGGCTTCCTATTATGCCCCCCAGAATATGCGCGAATTGGGAGATATCGTCTTTGGAAAAAGCTTGTACCACCTCGCGGGCCATGAACAGCACCAGCACCAACACAAATGTTAAGGGTATTTCTCCTTCTCGATGGTTGGTGAAGGAGGCCAAGAGAATCATTAAAAAAGCCAACCCGCTGGCACCGAGAAGCCCGGTAGAAAACAGGGCCGAATTGAGCAGTCCCGTTATCAACGCAGTGATCAGCATCATCTTTATCAAATTGCCGGATCCGTACTTTTCTTCCAGTATGGGTCCGACCAATAGAATCACGGAAAAATTGGAGACGAGATGGCTCCAGTCGCGATGACCCAGAACATGGCCTACCAGTTGGAAATAATACAACGGCGAAGTGAGACGAAAGCCCGGATAGGTAACGAACAAATACGGCATGAGCCGTCCGCCCAACAAACCGTCCAAGGCCAAGACGATACAGGCCGTCAGGGCGAAGGTAAGAATAACTGGAGAATTATACGTCGGCTTGAAGGGAAACTTGGCCACCCTTACAGATCCGTGGCCTAACTTCGACCGTGAATGAGTTGATACGTGAGAATGCCATGCGCCACGGAAACATTCAGCGACTCTACTTTGTTCTTAAGTGGAATTTTGACAACGGTATCCGCCATGTCCTGATATTGTGCGCCGGTTCCAGCCCCTTCGTTACCGACGATGAGGGCAACCTTTTTGCGCAGCTTGGCTTGATCCAATGTCAATCTAGCATGCGATGAAGTAGCAACGATTGAAAATCCCTTCAGGCGCAAAAATTCCATTTTGGCGCCCAAGTCTTCACCAGTTTCAAAAGGCAAACGCATCAATGCCCCCACGGATGAGCGGACCACCTTAGGATTATACGGATCGCAGCTGCCCTTTCCGACAACGACGGCATCCATGCCTAAAGCCAGTGATGTTCGTAAAATTGCGCCGACATTGCCGGGATCCTGAACGCCATCGAGCAAGGTGACATAACGCGCCAAACTCCAATCCGGCTTCAAGGTGGCAAAATTTGCCACGGCGATAATCCCCTGCGGCGACTCCGTATCGGACAACGCACCGATGTCGTCGGCTGTCACTTTGATCATTTCGATACGGTTTTTTTTATAAACCGATAACAGTTCCAAATCCGCGAATTCTTCCGAATAAAGAACGGTGGCGACAATGCCTGTGCCGGCTGCAAGAACATCGGAAATATTCTTGGACCCTTCCAGCAGAAACCGACTTTCCTTCCAGCGACCCTTATCCGTCTTAAGTGGAAGAAAAGGTTTTACCTCCAGGCTCACTGGTTTATGGATGACACCACCCACACGCTCTATTACGCGAGGAGGAATGTGATGGATGGAATTATTGGACCCACGCGATCCAGAATCCCGATTATAGCCCGGTTGCCGCGCAGGATAGGGTTTTTGCGCATACCCACCCGATGCAGGATTTTCAAACCGGCCATTCGGCCTCTCGCCACGGTCACTGGGGCGATTTGACCTCTCGCCACGGTCCTGTGAACGGTTTGGTCTGCCTTCGCCGCGGTCGTTCGAACGATTGGGTCGACCCTCGTCCCGATCGGAATATCGGCTCTTCACTTCAGGGGGGGCGCTTTTTATTTCACGATGGCCCTTGGAGATTTTAGCGATGGGTTTCTCTCCACCTTGCTTTCCGGATTTTGGAATGAATTTAGCAGCGGGTGAGGGAGTTGCTGCCTTGGGTTTGGGCGCGCTATCCTTCGCAAAATCAGAATCGTCTAGGAATCCGGAGAGATCAAAATCACCATCTGCATCATCGGAATTACCCGGAAGAGAGTCATTCATTTCCAGGGCCGCCTAATGGGATTTGGGATTGAGGTGGTTCTGGGAAAGCAGTTCCACAGATTTTTTGTGGATGCCTTCCGCATCAAGACCATGGATCTTATGCAGGACGGGAATCTCTCCATGCGTCACAAATTCATCGGGAAGACCAAGATGGCGAATTGCCAAATCATATCGGCCCATTTCAGAAATGAGCAAAGCCACGGACTCACCATAACCGCCTTGAACAACATTGTCTTCAATGGTTAATACGGCGCGGTGGCGGCCAAAAAGTTCCGCATACGCTTCTCTATTCAAAGGCTTGACGAAACGCACGTCCACTATGGTCGGATGAATGCCATCCTTCTCAAGTGTAGCAGCAGCTTGCTTGGCTTGGCCGACCATATTGCCAACCGCCAGGATCAAAAGTTCTTCGCCCTCCTGAGTGATACGCGGGATACCGATGGGTAATGCTTCAAAAGGGGCCTTGGCATCAATCGTTGCCGCGCTGCCGCGTGGGTAACGCAAAGCAACGGGACCCTCATTGTATTGGATCGCCGTATACAACATATTGCGCAATTCTTTTTCATCCGATGACGCCATGATCACTATGTCTGGAATCATCCCGAGATAGCTGAGGTCCATGGCGCCGTGATGGGTGGCACCGTCCAAGCCGACCAGCCCTGCCCGATCAATGGCAAATACCACATTCAAATCTTGGATGGCAACGTCATGCACAATCTGATCGATGGCCCGTTGCAGGAAGGTCGAATAAATAGCGACTACGGGTTTTAAACCTTCACAGGCCATACCCGCCGCAAAGGTCACAGCATAGGGTTCCGCGATGCCGACATCGTACACGCGCGAGGGAAGTTCCTTGGCCATGATATTCACGCCGCAACCATCGGGCATTGCCCCTGTAATGGCGATGACTCGTGAGTCTTGCTTGGCGATTTCCAGCAAGGCATCACCAAACACTTGAGTCAAGGTCGGAGTTTTAGCCGGCGCGGCTTTGGGTTTTCCGGAGTCGATGTCGAAGGGATTGGAAGCATGCCATTTGATGGCGTCCTTCTCCGATTTCTCCCAACCAAAGCCTTTGGTGGTCACGACGTGGATGAGATTCGGTCCCGGACGCTTTTTGACGGCTTCCAGAATCTCAATCAACTCGCCGACATTATGTCCATCCACGGGGCCGAAATAGCGGATTCCCAAATCCTCAAAAAATCCGCCGGGAAGAAATATTTTCTTTAAACCATCGTCTACCTTGCTCGCCAGCTTCTGCAGTTCTTTGCCATGTGGCAAGCGGCCGGTAAGATCCCATACTTCGTCTTTGAGTTTATTGTAGGTAGGGTTGGTGATAATGCGATTCAAATACTTGGATATGGCACCAACGTTTTTAGCGATCGACATTTTATTGTCGTTGAGAATGAAGGTGATTTTTTCATTGATCTCACCGGCATTATTCAAAGCCTCGTAAACCATTCCGCCCGTCATAGCGCCATCACCGATTACGGCGACAACATCGAAGTCCAGCCCTTTCTGAGTGCGGGCTGCAGCCATACCAAGGGCCGCAGCAAAAGACGTCGACGCATGTCCAGCGCCAAAAGCATCATACGGGCTTTCATCGCGTTTTAGAAAACCGGAAAGTCCTCCAAATTGTTTTAGGGTATGGAAGTCTTTGTAACGTCCCGTCACCAATTTGTGGGGATAGGCCTGGTGACCGGTATCCCAAACCAGCTTGTCCACGGGCGTGTTATACACCTTATGCAAAGCGAGCGTCAGTTCAACCGTGCCGAGACTGGATGCCAAATGGCCCCCTTTATTGGCGACTTGGCGAACAATGACATCGCGAATTTCGCTGGCCAGTTCTTTGAGTTGGTCGATGGACATATTCCGCAAATCGGCGGGAGATTGAATTTTTTCAAGCATTAGCTGTAGATCCTATGGTCTCGAAGGGGCGATTTCTCAATGTACCCGGGTGATGATATAATCTGCGATCATTTCCAAAATGCCGCTTTGTAACGATAGTTTGCGTAACTCCAATTTTGCGTCTTCCACAAGTTGGCGTGCCTCAAGCTTGGAAGCCATAATGCCAACAACTGCTGGATACGTTGCCTTGCCTTTGGCCAAATCCGAACCGGCATCTTTACCTAAGGCTTCGGTCGTTTGCTCCAAGTCCAAAATGTCGTCCACAATTTGAAAGGCCAATCCAATCTTATTGCCAAACGCCCCAAAGCCCCTGATAACCTCGCGCTCCGCACCCGCCAATTGGGCGCCGAGCATCAAGGAAGCCTCGATTAGCGCGGCCGTTTTATGGTTGTGAATGTAGTTCACGGTCTCTAAGGAAACCTTTTTACCCTCGCTCTGGATGTCGACAACTTGGCCTCCAAGCATGCCCTTGGTGCCAAGCGCGCGCGCCAAAGTGGCGATGCTTTCTGGATGACCGGTCTTGGCCAAAAGTTCAAATGCGTAGACCAGCAACGAGTCTCCGGCGAGAATGGCAATGGCCTCTCCGAAAACCTTGTGGTTGGTGGGCCGACCCCGGCGAAAATCATCATCGTCCATGCAAGGCAAGTCGTCGTGAATGAGCGAAAAAGTATGGGTCATTTCCAAAGCGGCCGCGGCCAACAGAATATTTTCTCCCTCGCCTTGACACGCCTCAAAGGCAGCCATCGCCAGGGCGGGACGCAACCTTTTGCCTCCAGCAAAAATGGAATACCGTACGGCTTTATGGAGGTCGATTGGCGCTTCGGTTTCCGCAGGCAGGTATTTTTCCAAGGCGGCATTAACGCTTAAGGAGGCCTGCTGCAGGTATTCCTCAACTGAAACGATGGTTTGGATATTTGGGGCTGACATGATCCTTTATACCTGCGCTAATCCTAGGCAAAATGTTACAAAAAGGGCTCTACCAAACATACTAAAACCGGTTCATTCCGGGTGGGGGTTTCGCCATGGCAAAGGGTCTTAAGTGCCGCAAACGCAAGTTTCCCATGGTCTGCCAGACCCATGGGCTTGAGGCTTTTCAGGTCTGAGACGTTTTAATGGTAGCCGCCGCGACCACGGCGGCTTCAGCCACGGCTGCTTCAGCCACGGCCGCCTCGGCCGCTAGGACAGTATTCGTCAATAACATGGCAATGGTCATAGGGCCCACGCCGCCCGGCACCGGCGTAATGTAACTGGCCTTCTTTTCCACGGATTCAAAATGGACATCTCCAACTAGTTTGAAACCGGATTTGGTTTTGTCGCTCTTAATTCTATTCATGCCCACATCAACCACTACGACGCCATCTTTTACCATATCGCCGGTAATAACTTCTGCCTTGCCCACGGCTGCGATTAGAAAATCCGCCTGCCTGGTGAAAACGGAAAGGTCTGGCGTGCCGGTATGACACAGGGTAACCGTCGCATTGGCATATTCCTCTTTTTGCATCAGCATATTGGCCAGCGGCTTGCCCACGATATTGGACCGCCCCACAATCACCACATGTTTTCCGGAAGGTGAAAGTTGATAGGTCTGTAACAGAACCTGCACACCCCAGGGAGTACAGGGCCGAAATCCTTTGCGGCCAAGCATCAAATTGCCGAGATTGGTTGGATGGAAACCATCCACATCCTTGTCGGCAGAAATGAGGTTGAGCAATTTTTCCGATGGAAGATGAGCGGGAAGTGGCAATTGCAAAAGGATTCCATGTACCGCAGGATCACGATTTTGTTTTTCTAGATGCGCGGTCAACTCTTCTTCAGTAATAGCGGCGGGCAATCGATGGGTCCAAGCTTGAATTCCGGTTTCGGTGGCGGCGGCATCCTTGGAAGCCACATACACTTTTGAGGCAGGGTCTTCCCCGACCAGGGTCACGCTTAAACCGGGACGGATTCCGGATTCAGTGAGCTTACGGACTCGATCTTTAAGCGCGGCACGAATATTTTCAGCGGTTTTTTTTCCATCGAGTAGTGTTGCCATGCTTGGAAAATCTAATAAAGAAACTCTGCCGACTTACCGCGCATTATCCCGGGCCTTGTGATCAATAGGTTTAATGGACCCTGTCCAGTTCGAGCTTCCCCTCGGACGGCCGGCAAGCCGGACGCTCAGGGGCATGCTCTTGTTGCACAGAAATGCCATTTTATTTGATCTAGGTTTGTAAAGCCGAGACGCATGACGCGCGCGACAGAGCCCCTAATTCGACGGGTCTATAGCCCGATCCAAACTGGCGCTCAAGGACCTCGCTTTCTCTTGAATCCGGATGGACTGTTTATCGTACTCTTCCATCTTAGACTTGAGTTCAAAAAGCTCTCCGGTTAAATTCAACGCGGCCAGTACCGTCATCCGGAACTTGTCCACATTGATGGCACCTTTTCCCATTTCCTTGATTTTAAAATCCAAATATCCGGCCAATCGCTCCATGGTCTGCGGGGATTGATCGGATTTGACCTGGAAAGTCTCACCGCAAATGTTCACCTTGTAGGAATTGTCCATATTTTCCTAATATACCACCAGAAATCGCGGCCAAACCAGCCCACTACCGGAAAAATCAAGCCAGAGCAGTATCGAGACGGGAGACCATGTCCCGGATGCGCTCACCCACCAAGTTGATATTGTCGGATTTGCTGCTTAGCTCGTGGCGAATCGCTTCCAACTCTTCATCTTTTTGCAGCAACTGCTTTTCCAGATTCCCGGCTTTTTCCAGGGAAATATGCAATTCCGTCCGGATGCCTTCCCTTTCTCGCTTTAAGTCCTCGATGATGGCCAGGGCGCTTTCGACCTTTTTCGCGAGTGCGTCAAATTGACTGAAATCCATTTTATCTCCTTTTTTTGGTGCTTTATAATGGCGCTGAGAATGCTAGATGTTCATTTGAAAAGTATTCCGGTGTCCTTGGCCAATTCTTGATTGAGCCGTTCCTGAGCCTTATTCACTTCTTCATCAGTCAGGGTTTTTTCCTTATGTCGGTAGATAAAGCTGTAATGTAGGGCTTTTTTTCCATCCGGTATTCCCGGCCCGCGATACACACTATTGAGTCGCACTTCTTGGAGATTGGCAATCCGACCAATAGGCATTTTGGCCAGGATTTCTCCATGTGTTCTGGAATTTTCAACGACCAGGTTTAAATCCCGAGACGTGCCCGAGAATTGTCCAATGGGCGAAAATTTAAACGACCGACGTTCCGCCGCGAGCAGTCCAGATAAGGATATTTCCGCTACCAGAACGGTACCTTTTAAATCAAAGCGGCCTTGCACCCGGGGATGCAGAATACCGAAGCTTCCGATACGCGCCGATTTTTGTGATCCCGCATTGCGACGCCACCCTTGCAGTATTCCCGCCCCTGAAGGCGCTTGTCCGAGGTCGGCCACAATAGCGCCAGATTCGGTCGGATGCAAATAGGTTTCTGAAGACGAACATTCAAAATTCGCCTGCACACCAGTAGCACCGAAAATGTTTTCGAGCAAGCCTTTAAGATGCGCAAACTCAACGGGTGCCGGTTCCGTTGCAGTATCGGAGTCCAAAGTCCAAGGTCGACGATCCGGCCATTGACCACTGAGTACGATATACAGAAACTCCTCTTCCCAAATACCGGGCGCGCGATTGGACCGCTCTTCTGGATGATGATAGAACGCTTTGGCGATTTCAAAAAAACGGCAATCCCGTTCCTGGTTGTTTTGGTTGTACGCAACCGCCTGTAGCATGGCGGGCAAGGTGGTCGTGGGCAAAATCTCCCATTCCTCGCTGATGGGGTTGCGCAACGGTACCACCATCTGGCGCGAATCGGCCGGTGCCAAACCCAGCTTGGCCAGGTTTTTACGTGAGGTGAAACGAAGGTTCAGGGTTTCATTGAGTCCTGCATCACGGAGAAAATGACGGAGTGTTTTAGCCAAGCTTTCATTGGCCGGGAGCGCGGCAAAGCCCAATGGCAATAAGGGCAAAACGGTGGGAATGGAATTGTAATCGCCAAGGCGCGCAACTTCCTCAATGAGATCGGCTTCGCGTTCCAAGTCTCCGCGGAAACCGGGAATCGCAAAAGAAATGGCGCTTTCGTTGTGGACACTTGCGGATCCACGGCTTTCCAAACCGATGGCTTGTAAGCGGTTCAAGGCATCTTGCGCTGTCACCGGCATGCCCAGGATTTTTTGCGCGCGACTGGGGCGTAAGGAAACCAGCAGCGGTGAAGTCGGGTGGGCATTGGCTGTTTTAGTGAGAGCACCCTTAGCAACTCGGCCACCACACCAGCGGGCGATTAAACCCGCCAGGTAATCGCTTACCCAAACTGTGTTTAAGGGATCGACACCGCGTTCAAAACGGTAGGAAGAATCGCTGGAAAGGCCGTGGCGACGGGCCTGGCGGCGAACCACGGCAGGATTGAAATAGGCCACTTCCAGGAAAATATTTGCAGTCTCCGCATCCACCTCAGTGCGTTTTCCACCCATGACACCCGCCAGCACCATGGGCCCTTGCGCGTCGGCAATGAGCATGTCTTCGGTTGTAAGTGTGCGCTCCACGCCATCCAGAGTGACCAGTTTTTCTCCCGCTTTTGCCCGTCGGATGACCACCTGGTTTCCAGAAATTTTATCGAAGTCGAAAGCATGGGAGGGCTGACCAAGTTCAAGAAGAACATAATTGGTGAGGTCAACCACATTGTTGATGCTGCGTTTGCCAAGGGAATGCAATGCCTTGACAAGCCACTCCGGGCTGGGACCTATCTTGACACCTTGTATGATGCGTCCCACATACTGAGAGCACCCTTCTTCCTCTTCAAGGCGAACTTCAGCCAAGCTGGAAGCATCGGGACCGATTTCCAGGAGTTCCGATAGAGGGTAACGGAGCGGTTTCCCAAACTTCGCGGCGAGCTCCCGGGCAATCCCAATATGGCATAGCGCATCAGGCCGATTGGGAGTGACATTGATTTCAAAAACCGTATCGCACAGATCGGGTATATTTTTCAGTTCGGTTCCGAGCGGCACAGAGGCATCCAGGATCAGGATTCCGTCATGACCCTCACCCAGCCCCAATTCCCGAACGGAACACAGCATGCCGTGTGATTCCTGGCCGCGCAATTTGGCTTTTTTAATTTTAATTCCAGGTTTTCCAGCTTCATCACTGGGCAATTCGGCTCCAACCCTGGCCAACATCACCTTTTGACCCTTGGCCACATTAGGCGCGCCACAGACAACAGGAAAAGTGGTGGTCCCGTCGCTCACTTGGCAAATGGAAAGCGAGTCCACTTCCGGATGGCGACCACATTCCAAAACTTCCGCGACGACAACATTTGTAATTCCGGCCCCTTGAGTGCGGATACCTTCCACTTCAAAACCCAAAGAGGTGAGCGCATGGGAAAGCGTCAGTATATCGCTTCCCATGTCGCCTTGTGAAAGGCCAGATGCAGCTGACACACCTGCTAAGTCGACATACTTACGAATCCAATTGAGACTGACTTCCATCTTTTTTCCTAAAACTGTTTCAAGAAGCGGTTGTCATTCTTGGTCAAATAACTAATGTCGGGAATTCCATATTTGAGCATGGTGATACGATCGATTCCGAATCCAAAGGCAAAGCCTGTATAGATTTCCGGATCCCATCCAACTTTCTGGAAAACCGCCGGATCAACGCTTCCGCAACCACCGATTTCAATCCAACCCGAATGTTTGCACACGCGGCAGCCTGTGCCAGGTTGGCCATGCGTAACCTGGCAGAAAATACAGGATACATCCATTTCCGCCGACGGTTCCGTAAAGGGAAAATAACTGGGACGAAATCGCAGCGTGGCCTCGGATCCAAACATATGCTGGGCCCATAAAAACAAGGTCCCTTTCAAATGCGCAAAGGAAATATCCTTATCCACCACCAAGCACTCAACTTGCTGAAACATGGGAGAATGCGTGGCGTCATTGTCGACCCGGTACACGAAGCCGGGGGCAATGATGCGAATTGGCTGATTCGGATGGGTTTCCATGTAATGCACTTGGACATTGGAGGTGTGCGTGCGCAGCACCACCTGATCGTCTACGTAGAAGGTATCATGCATGTCACGGGAAGGGTGGTCAGGCGGAATATTCAAGGCTTCGAAATTATACCAGTCATTGTCCACTTCAGGTGCCAATGCCAATTCGAATCCCAACCCTTGGAAAAATTCGATAATGTCTTCGCGCACCTGCGTCATAGGATGCAGGCTTCCGATGGGCATACGCGTTCCAGGTAAAGTGGGATCGGCATGGCCACCAGTCAAACTGCTTTCAATCTTGGCTTCATCGATGCGGCTTTGCAGAACCGCGAACCGTGCTTCCGCAAAGTCCCGCAGCTCATTAACCAACTTGCCGAATTCCGGCCGAGCTTCCGGGGCCAAGGTGCCCATGGAGCGCAGCAGTCCGGAAATATCGCCCTTCTTTCCAACGTAGCGCACCTTTAAATCTTCAAATGAACGCAGTAATGAAACCAACTCTTCCCCAGCCCCGCCTGTACTGGCCAAAAGGCTTTCCAATACGTTCAAGTCCTGCTCGAATTGGGTTCGAATGGTTTCAATAGCTTGCATGGAATTAGAGTATCCAGTGAAAAAGTGGCTTGAGCAAATATAGCGAAAAAGCAAAGCGCCGTCCCTGGGAGACGGCGCTTGCTACATACTCAGCGGAAATTGCAATCCTATTGGATTTGCGGGCTTAAGCGGCCTTGGAAGCCAACTTCAACACCCCAGTAGCCTCGACCACTTTGGCAAAGGCATTGGAATCGGAAAGGGCCAAGTCAGCTAGGATTTTTCGATCCAAGTTGATTCCGGCTTTTTTGAGAGCTGCGATTAGACGGGAGTAGGTGGTTCCAAGTTCGCGAGCCGCGGCATTGATGCGCACAGTCCAAAGCGAACGGAAGGCAGCCTTCTTGTCCAGTCGATGAATGGTTGCAAAAACGCGAGCCTTATCCACAGCCTCTTTGGCGAGTTTTAAGTTCGACTTTTTACGGCCATAAAATCCACGGGCTTCTTTAAGTATTTTCTTGCGACGCGCACGGGATGGAACGCGGTGTGTTGCTCTGGGCATTTCTCTCTCCTATAACCTGAACTATGGTAGTGTTAGCCGCCGACGCCAAGCATCCGCTTGATGCGGGCTTCGTCCGACTTGTGTACGTATGCAGATTTTCCCAAACGGCGACGGCGCTGCGGAGTCAATTTTGCATTGATATGGTTCTTGTTGGCGCTCTTGCGTTTTACTTTTCCATTGGCCGTGAGCTTGAATCGCTTCTTAGCTCCGCTATGGGTTTTCATCTTCGGCACGATATACTCCTTCTCATCACTTTCAGGGTTGCACTGAATCAGCAGTGGCCTCGGATGCTTGATCGCGAACTGGCGCGATTGCCTCCGAAGACTTGACTTCCGACTCCACCGTTGCTCCATCCACCGACTTCGCCGCTTTCGGCTCACCGGGAGCTTTAGGCTTAACGACAGCAGGCACATGGTGCTTGACCGGCGCAAAAATGGTGGTCACGTTTCGCCCCTCTTGAATGGAGCCCGTTTCCGCCAATCCGATACCGACCAAATCCACGGTCATTTTCTTCAGCCACCTGGAACCAAACTCCATGTGGGCCATTTCTCGACCACGGAATACCACCGTGGCCTTGACCTTGAAACCTTTGTCCAGGAATTCTTTCGCCTGAACGAGGCGGTAATTATAGTCATTTTCTCCCGTTTTGGGATGGAACTTGATCTCTTTGACTTTGATGATATGCTGCTTGGCCTTGGAGGCTTTGGCTTTTTTAGAGATTTCGTACTT
>JAYUHW010000038.1:0-2455 GCA_043766615.1 Fibrobacteria bacterium
CTATCCGACCAATCGTTAGAAGTCGAGAACATTATTGAGATTCGCGGCCTACGCAAGACTTTTTTTCAGGGGAATCGGTCTTTCCTTGCCTTAAACGACATTTCACTTTCGATTGCAAAAGGCAAAACGTATGGACTGGTGGGGGAGAGTGGATCGGGAAAGTCGACCTTAGGCTTGTCCATTATGGCATTGCAAGCTGTGGATGCCGGGGAAATCCTGTACAAGGGTCAAGACATTTTAAAACTTTCCAAGTCTCAAATAATGCGTTTGCGAAAAGAAGTCCGAATGCTATTCCAACATCCGGAAAGCGTTCTGAATAGCGGTATGACTATCGAAACTATCCTATCGGAAGGGTTGGAGCGTGAAGTAAAATTGCCGAAAGAGGAAAAGTTAAAACGTGTTTCCGATGCCTTGGAACAAGTGCGCTTGGATCCCAGCCATGGTTCCCGATATCCGAGCAACCTCAGTTCCGGCGAGAAGCAACGCACCACCATTGCGCGCGCGTTGATTACCAAACCTGCGTTCCTGGTCTGCGACGAGCCTGTAGCCAGTTTGGATTTGGCGATCCAAAGTCAAGTCATGTCCTTGCTAAAGGAATTCCAGCGCCACCTCGGACTCTCTTACCTTTTCATTTCGCACAATCTCACCTTGGTTAAAATTTTGGCGGATAGAATTGGCGTCATGTATATGGGGTATTTAGTAGAGGAGGCGCGCGTCGAACACTTTACTGTGAATGGCGTACGCCATCCGTACACTCGATTGCTCTTGGCTTCAACACCAAGCTTGGGGGATGCTGATATAAAACATGTGCTGGCAGCCTACCCTGACGTGGAACCCGTAAGATTGACAGGGGGATGTCCATTCCGTAATCGTTGCCCGATATATCTGTCTCAGGCATCCAAGACTTGCGAAACATCTATGCCGCCATTGGTAACTTCACCTGGCGGTGCCCGAGTGGCTTGTCATTTTCCCCTGAATTAAATTTCCCCTGAAATAAAAAACCCTCCAGCTTAGGCTGGAGGGCGATGCAGATAAAATGTGCTAGGAAGGAGTAAAAGCTCCTTTCTGAACCTACATATTATTGATGAAGTCGTTCACGTCCTTTACCAAGGCGAGATCGATTTTGAGATTGGTAATGTCGTCTCCTCTTAGATGACCGTCACGTACCGGTGCGCCTGCTTTATGCGAAGCCCTTTGTTCGGCGGGCTTTACAATCAGGGAGGTGTGGCTCTTAGACGTTTCGCGAGCGTTAATATTCTTTAGAATACCCTGCACGGAGGTCATTTGCAGATTCCCTTGAATCTTTTCGATTTCGTTTTCATCGATTTCAAAAGTCTTGCCGTAGTAGTACATCAGGGCGGAATTGCAGGAGGGGCAGTTCAACACAATCATATAGGCCTCAGAACCTAAGAAAAGTTCGCTGACCTCTTTGCAGTGTGGGCACTTTACATAAAGGGGCTTCATCGTCACTCCTGCGGTTATACCAGGAAAATACAAACTTTCCCAGTGGTACTATAGATAAGTCTATTGCTTAGCCTGTTACGTGTCAAGTGAAAATACTTGGATAGGTGCTGCTTTCAAAGGTTGGACTATGGTTTAGAAAACAGGAAAAGGCTCCGTAAAGCATTTATTCAATGATGGCGAAGGCAACGGCATACTCGCCTTGATGCGATATCGATACATGACAACGAGTTGCGCCCAGGGTAAGGAATTTCTCAAGTGCTTTTCCAAAAAGAGTTACGATGGGCGCGCCAGATGTGTCTGGAAGAATTTCGATTTGGTGCCAGCCGATTCCCTGGCTCCATCCCGTACCTAGAGCCTTAAGCACTGCCTCTTTGGCTGCAAATCGACCCGCTACACGTTCATATGGCTGCGTGAAGCGATTGCAGTATGCGGCTTCCGGCTTTGTCAGAATGCGATTCACGGTCTCGGGGCTTAATTTTTTTATCCTTTCGAGATGCGTTATGTCTGTGCCGATTCCTATAACCATATTATCACCTGGATCGCATCTTTTCCTTGCCACGCGACCATTGGGCCGACCGTGATTTTACTTCGCGAGCTATTTAATCGCAAGATATTCCAAAATGCCGCTAAATTTAACGCCTATTTCAATATAGACTTTTGGGTTTCACTTGGCTGAACTCAATGTCGAAGGCAAGTTGGCCTTTTTGCTGGAACCCGCTTCCCAAAGCCTTTTGCGGCAATTGTGCGCTGATTCCAGAGAGGATTTAGCACTCTCCGGATCCCCTGATTTGCGTTTGCTTTCCGTGCCTTTGCGGCACACATTATTGGAACAGAGAAAACTCCGAATCAAGGCCATGCGGAAATGCCCGCTTGCGTCGGAGATGATTTTTACGGCTACCGGTCTTGAGCAACTCACGCATTTTGAATTGGCCCAGTACAAAGTTTCGCGATTGCCTCAGGATATTCATTCCATAGCCGATTTATGCTGTGG